>CAZJJQ010000013.1:0-19817 GCA_964546345.1 uncultured Planctomycetales bacterium | reverse complement strand
CGGACGAGGTGCGCCTGGGGCTCCTTCCCCGTGGCGTAGGTCGTGCCCAGCGCCTTCGCCGACGCCTGTACGATGGGCATCATGGCGCTCGTGTGGAACGGCGCGACGTGGCCCTCGACGACCGCCAGCATGCGCTCGAGCCCCGCCCCCGTGTCCACGTTCTGGCGACCGAGCGGCCGGAGGTCGTTCACGCCCTGGCGGTCGAACTGCGGGAACACGAGGTTCCAGAACTCGAGGAAGCGGCTCGAGTCGAGCTCGGGCACGCCCTGCCTGGGCAGCGGCAGCTCGGGGGCGCCGTCGTAGTACATCTCGGTGCAGGGCCCGCAGGGCCCGTTGGGGCCGTCTTGAGGCGCGTTCGCGGGCCAGAAGTTGTCCTTCGCGTCGAAGCGCAGGATGCGCTCGGCCGGGATGCCGTGCCGACGCCACTCGGCGAACGCGGCATCGTCGTCGGTGAACACGGTGACCACGACGCGGTCCCGCGGCAGCCTCAGCACCCCGAACGTGAACTCCACGGCCCAGGCGATCGCCTCCGCCTTGAAGTAGTCGTCGAAGGAGAAGTTCCCGAGCATCTCGAAGAACGTGAAGTGCCGCAGCGTCCTGCCGACGTTGTCGATGTCGCCCGCGCGGATGCACTTCTGGACCGTGGACGCGCGCCGGAAGGGATGCGAGCCCTTGCCGAGGAACATGTCCTTGAACTGGTTCATCCCCGCGCCCGTGAACAGCAGCGTGGGGTCGTTCGCCGGGACCAGGGAGGCGCTCGGGTAGGCGGTGTGCCCGCGGGAGACGAAGAAGTCCTGCCACGCGGTGCGCAGCGCCTGGGCGGTGGTCGGGGGCGGGTTCGAGGACATCGGGCGGGTTCCTGGCGGGGAACTCCGCACCCTACCACGCACGCACCGGGGGGGATCGCGCGGGGCGGGGCGCGGCGGGTGGCGGACGGGCGCGAGGAGTTCCGGGGCGGCGGGGGCGCGACGGGCCGGGATGGCCCCTTGACGCCGCTGCAGGGACGGGGAGCCTCTGGACATGCACCCTCCCGCCCCCGTCGCCCCCATCCCTCCGCAGTACTCGATCGTCACCCCGTACCTGATCGTGCGGGGCGCGGCGGACGCCATCGCCTGGTACCAGCAGGTGTTCGGTGCGAAGGAACGGATGCGGATGGCGGCGCCGGGCGGAAAGGTCGGGCATGCCGAGCTCGACATCGCCGGCTGCGTGATCATGCTCGCCGACGAGCACCCCGAGATGGGCGTCAAGGGCCCGTTCGCGTACGGCGGCTCCCCCGTCTCGTTCGCGATCTACGTGACCGACTGCGACGCGGTCTTCCACAAGGCCGTCGCCGGCGGGGCGAAGGTGAAGCGTCCGCTCGCCGACCAGTTCTACGGGGATCGCTCCGGGATGGTGACCGATCCCTTCGGCCACACGTGGTCGATCTCGACGCACGTCGAGGACGTCCCTCCGGACGAGATGGCGCGGCGCGCGGCGAAGGCGCACGGGGGATAGCCTCCGGCGGGGAGGTCGCCCCGGGAGCGCTCGACGCGGGCCGCCGGGGCCCCACGGGGATTCCGCTCCACCGGCCGGAGGGGATGGCCGATGGGGAAGCGATCCCCTTGTTTCCCCCCCCGGGAGACGGCCCGTGCCGAAGACCCCCTACCACCCTCCCGCCGAGTACCTCTGGGGCAAGCGCCAGGCCGTGCGTCAGGCGCGCGAGCTCGACGTGGAGTGCGTCGGGACCGGGAGCACGATCCACGCGCGCACCGTCGATCTCTCCCCCGGCGGGATGCTCGTCGAGGCGCGGGACCAGGACCTGCCGCCCGTCGGGCCCGGAGAGCTGGTGCCGCTCGCCTACCTCGTGGCCGTGGCCTTTCAGGGTGGCATGAAGGCGGTCTTCTCCCCGGAGGTGACCGTCCGTGCGGAGGTCGTGCGCGTGACGACGAGCCCGCTCGATCCGGGATTCCTCCGGCTCGGCTGCCGCTTCCTCCGACGCCTGACGCCGCGGCAGTGCCGCCGGCTCGGCATCGAGGAGCCGGACGAGGCGGAGGCCGCGCTCGACCTGGGTCGCTCCACCGGGGACGGCGGGGGCGATGCGGTCGTGCCGGTCGAGATGCTCGTGGTGGCGGCGCGACCGGGAAAGCGCAAGCCGGGCGTGAAGATCGCGCCCTTCCGGGAGCGTCGCAAGCGGGAGGCGTGATCGCGGGCCGTCGGCAGCTCGGCCGAAGCCGTGGGCACGGGGCCCGACCCCGGGGCGGATGCGCTCAAGGCCCCGCGGCGGGCGGACGTCGGAGCACCGGTCCGACGCGCGTCAGGTGCGGGCACCGTGCGAGGAGGGCCGCGAGGAACCCCTCCCGATCGCGAGGGGAGACGAGGAGCGAGCGGCGCCCGGTCCCCCGGAGCTCGAGGCGGTCGAGGGAGAGCGCGGGGGCCGAAGCGGGGCTCGTCGAGGGCAGGACGGCTTCGATCCGGTCGTACGGGATGCTCCACGAGAACGGCCCCGACCGCACGAGGAGGCGCGCGTCCTCGACGAGGTAGCGCGTCGAGCGCAGCAGCCACGCGACGCCGCCCGTCAACGCGCACCATCCGCCGAGCACCAGGGCCTTCTCCGTCGCGCTCGGGGAGACCACGGCGACCACGAGGGAGACGGCGAACGAGAGCATCGCCGCCGAACCGAGGACGACGACGATCCATCGATCGACCTTGGAGCGGAAGACGGTGACCATGGGGGGAGAGCGTGCCATCGAGAACGCGGGTTGCCCCTCGGTGCCGGGACGTTCCCGCGCTCCCGCGCGCCCGCGCGAGGGAGCGCCCCGGCGGGCGCCCCGCCGTCGGGGGAGTCCGCAGGCGGGCGCCGCCGGGGACGATGCCGTGGGGCTTGGAGGGGCGGGGCGGCGGGAGGAGGATGCACGTCGTGGAGGCATGCGCATGAACGCACGGCTTGCCGCCCTCGTCTTCAGCGGGCTGTTGGTGCTCTCCCTGGCTCGAGCGGCTCCTTCCTCCGACGCCGCCGGCACCGACTACGGCAAGGACGTCGAGACGCTGCTCGACACCTTCGAGACCGAGGCGGGTGCGTTGCTCGAGGCGAAGGGGATCGACTGGGGAAAGGTGCGCAAGGAGTTCCGCGCCGCCGGCAAGAAGACGAAGACGGACGAGGAGCACGTCCGCCTCTGCTGGCGGCTGATCGCGCGGCTTCGCGACGGCCACGCGGGGTTCGAGGAGGTGAAGGTGAAGCTGCCCGAGTGGTCGGAGCGGATCGGAGGACCGCGGGTCCACCTGGGCATCTCCGGCAAGGCCGTGTTCGTGCGGGCCGCGTTCGGCGAGGCCGCGCAGGCCGGCGTGCACGTCGGGGACGAGGTGACCGCCATCGACGGGGTCGCCGCCCGCGCGTGGCTCGACGCACGGGTCGCGACCCTGCGCGACACCATGGGCTTCGGCACCGATGCGCATGCGCTGTACACGGCGTGCCACTTCGGCCTGGGACGCCCGGTGGACCAGTCGATCAGGCTCACGTTCGCCGGAGGTGGAGCGAAGTCGATCGCCTGCACCGGAGAGAGGAGCCTTCGATCGGTCGGCTACGTGGTCGCCCCCAAGGACACCGCGGCCGTCGGACGCCAGCTGGGGGCCCGGCTCGAGCGTCCGCGCGGGAAGGGCAAGGCGGCCTACGGGTGGATCCACCTCGACCACGTGCCCGACGACCTGCCGAGCCAGCTCGACCAGCTCCTCGCCGGCCTCGGCACGATCGAGGGCCTCATCCTCGACCTGCGCGCGAACTCGGGAGGAGGGTGCGACCACGAGGCCGTGTTCGGCCGCTTCCTGCCCGAGGGCACCACCTGGCGGCAGTACAAGAGCGCGGGCCCCCATCCGTTCGGGGGCCCCATGGTGGTCATCGTGGATGCCGGGGTGGTCTCCGCCGGGGAGACGATCGCGGGGCAGTTCAAGGAGGACGGTCGGGCCTACATGATCGGCGACGGCCACACGGCCGGCATGTCGGCCCAGAAGAAGACGGTCACGGTGCCGAGCGGGCTGTTCACCGTCCGGTACGCGGTGGCGAGCAACAAGGGGCGGTTCAACGGCGGCAAGGGAATCGAGGGGATCGGGGTGCCCCCGAACGAGGTGGTGCCCTACGACCGGAAGGAGCTCGCGGCGGGCGTCGATACGTTGATTCGGCGCGCGCTCGACCTGCTGGAGCAGGGCTTCCCCAAGGGCTCCGTCGAGTACCAGCCCCGGGCAAGGTGAGCCTCGGCCGCCACGCGCGCCAACGGTGCCTGCGCGCCGCCCTCAGGCGTCCTCCCCCCGGTACTGCAGCGCCTCCCGCACGTGTTTCTCGTTCACGTCGTCCGCGTCCTCGAGGTCGGCGATCGTCCGCGCGACCCGCAACGCCCGGTGGATGCCACGCCCGCTCAGGGAGAACTTCCGCGCCGACTCGAGCACCACGTCGGTGGCCGGTGTCGTGGCCCGCACCGCCGCGCGCAGCGCCGTCGGCGGGATGCGCCCGTTCCAGGGCCGCGCGAGCCCCAACCTGCGCGCCCGCGCTCGCTGGCGATCGCGCGCGACCAGGAGCGCCGCCAGGGAGACCTGCTGGGGAGGCGAGTCCCCTCCGGATTGGGCGAGGACCGTGCCCGGCGGCGTAGGTGACCGGGTCGGACCCCGGGCCCGCCCCTCGGAGGCCGCAACGCCCAGGAGCGCAGCCACGGGCTCCGCCGAACGCTCGCCCGGCGGTGCCGAGCCGGAGCGTACGTCCCCTCCGGAGCCGTTCACGCTCATGCCCGCGAGGAGGGCGGCGGCGTCCACGGGCTTCACGGCGATGCGCAGATCGAACCGATCGAGCAGCGGCCCCGACACCCGGCCGCGATACCGCGCGGCCGCGCCGGCCGGGCACGAGCACGTGCGGACGCCGGCCCCGTGCCAGCCGCAGGGACACGGGTTCATGGCGGCGACGAGGACGAACTCCGTGGGGAACCGCTCGCGACCCGAGGCGCGACCGAGCACGATCTGCCCGTCCTCGACGGGCTGGCGCAGCCCCTCCAGCAGGGCGCGCGGGAACTCGGCCAGCTCGTCGAGGAACAGCACCCCGAGGTGCGCGAGGCTCACCTCCCCCGGCCGCAGGATGCTGCCCCCGCCGAGGAGACCGGCGAGGCTCGTCGTGTGATGAGGGGCCCGGAACGGGCGCGAACGGACGAGCCCCGACTCTCCGGCGGACGCGTCGAGGAGCCCTGCGGCGCTGTGGATGCGGGAGATCTCGAGCGCCTCCTCCCGTTCGAGCGGGGGCAGCGCGCTCGCGAGCGCCCGGGCGAGGAGCGTCTTCCCTGCCCCCGGCGCCCCCGTGAGCAGCAGGTTGTGTCCGCCCACCGCCGCCAGCATCGCGGCGCGGACCGCGATGGTCTGCCCGCGCACCTCCTCGGCCGCAGCCAGGCTCGGCCCGAGTGGCGTCCAGGCCGCGCCTTCGACGGGCGGGAGTCGCAAGGTGCCGCACAGGTGGCCGACGGCTTCGTCGAGGGAGTCCACGGTGAAGACGCGCAGGCCCTCGACGGCGGCGGCCTCGAGGCCGTTCGCGGTGGGCACCAGCGCCTCGTCGAGGTCGGCGCGACGGGCAGCCTCCGCGGCGGCGAGCGCGCCGCGCACGCGCCGCACGCGGCCGTCGAGGGTGAGCTCCCCGAGGCAGAGGGTCCGGGACAGCCGCCGAGGCTGGCCCAGGGCCCCGCACGCCTGAAGGAGGGCCAGGGCGATCGGCAGGTCGAGGGCCGGCCCCTCCTTCCGCGCGCTCGCCGGCGCCAGGTTGACGGTGGTCGTGCCCTTGGGCCATGGGTAGCCCCCATACCGGAAGGCCCCCCGGATGCGGTCGCGGCCTTCACGGAGCGCGCCGTCGCCCATCCCCACGATGCGGAAGACGCCCGCCTCCCCGTCGCCGGGCAGAGAGACCTGGATATCGACGAGGCGCGCCTCCACGCCATGCAGGGAGGCACCGGTGCTACGGGCGAAGGAGCTCACGTCCCTTTCACGCACGACCGGCGCGACCGGTCACGGAAGCCCCCCCATCGGGTCCTCAAAACGAACGAAGGGAGCCTTGCACCCGGGGGTAGGATCGGATTTCTCCCTGCTCTCCGGAGCCCCCATGGCCCGCCGCTTCCGTCTTGCCGTCGCCCTCACCCTGCTCGCCGCGACGGCCCCCCTCCTCCTCCGCCCCGCCCGGGCCGACGACGTGGACGAGGCCGCCGCCGCCCGCGACGTCCAGGCGCTCCTTGCAAAGGCCAAGGATGCCGACGTCTCGACCCTATGGGCCCTGTCGAAGTCGCTGGCGGCGGGCACGAAGCTTGCCCTCCCGGCCCTGCGCGCCGCGGGGGAGACCGCCGATCCGGGCCAGAAGCTGGCGATCGGGCGTGCCCTGGTGCTCCTCGAGGACGAGACGAAGGGGCTCGCGCTCCTCGAGAAGGTGGCGGGCGACGAGGCCGCGGCGGCGCCCCTCCGGGTCGCCGCCCTCAAGGTGATGGAGAAGGATGGCGAGGAGGATCAGGCCTCCTGGATCGCGAAGGTCATCGACGACGCCCACGAGCCCAGCGTGAAGATGGCCATGGCCCGCGCGCTCTGGGCCCTCGGCGCCGCCGACGATCGCGAGAAGGCCCGCGCGGTGATGAAGGAGTTCCTCAAGAGCGAGGACCGCTCCCGACGCGAGGAGGGCGCCCTCGCGCTCGGCGAGATCGGGTCCGCCGCCGAGGCGAAGCCGATCCTCCTCGAGATGCGCAACGAGCCCACCGAGCGCGGGCGCAGCGCCGCGTTCCTGCTCGACCTCCTCCACCGGGACGCCGTCGCGGACGGCGCCCTCCGTCCGACGCCTCCGGTGCCCGGCGCCCCCCCGGCTCCCGGCAGCCCGGCGGCCCCCGCCGCCCCCTCCCTCCCGACGCCGCCGCCCGGCTCGTGGCCGCTCCTCGACGAGATCCGCACGATCCTCGAGCAGAGCTACGCCGACACGAGCAAGCTCGACCTCCGCAAGCTCGAGGACGGAGCCGCCGAGGGCTTCACCACGGCGCTGGACCCACACAGCAACTACCTGACGCCCGAGGAGAACGCGAAGCTGATGGAGGGGCTCGACCCCACCTACGGCGGCGTGGGCGCGTACGTGCACAACGACCCCGACAACGGGCAGCGCTTCACGATCAGCCGGCCCATCTGGGGCGGCCCGCTCTACAAGGCGGGGCTGCGCACGGGCGACGTCATCCTCTTCATCGACGGGGAGCCGACGCAGGGCAAGTCCCTCGAAGACTGCGTGCGCCTGCTGAAGGGCCCCGCGGGCACGAAGGTGGTGATCTCCGTGGTCCGTCCGGGCTGGAGCGACAAGCAGGACTTCACGCTCGTCCGCGCCAACATCACCCCGCCGACCACCTCCTACGACGTGCTCCCCGGCGGCATCGGCTACCTCGAGATCCTCTCCTTCGGCGAGGAGACCCCGCGGGAGGTCCACGCGATCCTCGACAAGTTCGCCCAGCAGGGCGTCAAGAGCGTGGTGCTCGACCTGCGCTGGAACCCGGGCGGCCTGCTCCGCGCCGCCGTCGAGATCGCCAGCGAGTTCCTCGCGAAGGACCTGACGGTGGTCTCCGAGCGCGGTCGCCTGGGCGTCTGGCCCGCCCGCACGCACAAGAGCACCGGCGCCGGCGAGGGCCGCCCCGTCTGGCCCATGGTGGTCCTCGTCAACGGCGGCACCGCGAGCGCGGCCGAGATCGTCTCGGGCGCCCTGCGCGTGAACGGCCGCGCCCGCATCGTGGGGACCCAGACCTACGGCAAGGGCAGCGTCCAGGTCCCGCTCGACCTCCGGACGCGCCCGGGCGAGCCGTTCACCGACGTCGAACGCGAGACCGTGTTCCGGGGCACCGATGCCGCCGGCAACGTCGTCACCGAGCGTCGCAAGGCCGCCAACGGCCGCTACGACATCGCCGAGAAGTTCACCGACCTGAACGGCAACGGCCTCTGGGACCCGGGCGAGCCCTACGTGGACGGCAACGGCAACGGCGTCTACGACCCCGCCGAGCCCTTCGAGGACGTCAACAAGAACGGCAAGTGGGATGCGGGCGGGTCCTTCAAGGTCACGGTCGCGAAGTACTACCTGCCCGACGGGACCAACCTCAACGGGCGCAACGAGATGAAGGACGGCAAGCTCGTCCGGCTCGGCGGCATCATGCCCGACGTCGAGGCGAAGGACGACGGCATCGACCTCTGGGAGCGGCAGAGCCAGGCGGAGCTCTACAAGACGGGCGCGGTCAAGCGCTACGTGGACGAGCAGATGAAGCAGGACGAGGCGCTCTTCGACCGCCTCGCGCGCTCCGACCGCCGCGACCCGAAGCTCTACCCGGGCTTCGACGCGTTCTACGCGGGCCTGTCCACGAAGCTCTCGCCCCAGGCGGTGCGCGCCCTCGCCCGCATCCGGGTGCGCGAGCAGGTGGCCGACAAGCTCGGCCGCGCGCTCACCGGCGACATCGTGGACGACGTGCCGCTGCGCACCGCGATCATCGAGCTGCTCAAGGCCGCGAACGTCGATCCGAAGTCGGTGGAGGACCTCGCCTTCCTCGCCGACGTGCCGCCGCCCAAGCCCGACCCGGACGCGGTGAAGCCGAGCGGCGACGGCGCCAAGTAGTGCCGGAGCTGCTCCCGCTGCCGGGGCTCTCGGACCTCGAGGGCCTCGTCCACGGCGTGACGCAACGGGCCGGCGGCGTGAGCCGCGGCCCGTTCGCGTCGTGGAACCTCGGACGGTCCGCCGCGGGCGACGACCCCGAGGCCGTGACGCGCAACGGGGAGATCCTGTCGCAGGTCATGGGGGCGGCGGGGCGCGTCCGGTTCCCCCACCAGGTGCACGGGAACGTCGTACGTGTGCTCGAGGCGCCGCCCGAGGGCCCCATCGGCGAGGGCGACGCGCTTGCGACCGACGTGCCCGGGCTGGCCGTCGGCGTGCTCGGGGCCGACTGCCCGGGCGTGCTCCTCGTCGATCCCGTCCACCGGGCGCTCGCCGTCGTCCACAGCGGCTGGCGCGGCACGCTCGCGGGCATCGTGCCCGCGGCCATCGCCACCCTGGTCGCACGCTACGGGACCGCGGCGAGCGACCTCCGGGTCGGGATCGGCCCCGGCATCTCCGCCGCCGCGTACGAGGTGGGTCCCGAGGTGGCGGACGCCTTCCGCGCGGGCTTCGCCGACGCGGACCTCTGCGTGACCCCGGGCCGCGGCGACCGCTCGTTCCTCGACCTCCGCACGGCCATCCGGCTCCAGCTCGCGCGCGCGGGTGTGCCCGACACCTCGGTGGGCGTGCTCGACCTCTGCACGCACGGCGAGCCCGCGCTGTTCTTCTCCCACCGCCGCGACGGGCCGCGCACGGGCCGGCACGGTCTCGTGGCCATGTGGCGGTAGGGAACCGCGGCCCGGGGCGCCGCAGGGGGCCATCCCGGTCAGAGGCTTGGGGGGGGCGGGTACGCGGTCACTCCCGCCGACGCCATCGCCGCGGCGGGTCGGGCACCGAGCGGTCCCTCGCCGGCGCACCCTCCCCCCGGGGACGAGCCGGGGACCGGGCTGTCCTAGGGCAGGCTAGCATGCGAACTACTTGCGAACACCCATCTCGGAGGCCTCCATGTCGAACCCGGTCCTCGCGCCCACCCGCTGGCGTCCCCGCCGTGCGCCGAACGTACGGCAACTCGACGAGAGCCCGCTCTCGACGGCGTGACGGCGCCAAGCGCTCGAAGACGCCTGAAGAGGGACCCGGCCGGGCCCCCAGTCTGCCCCGGACCACCATCCCCTTGGATGGAGGGCGGCCAGAACCCCCTGCGGGCGCCCTCGAGTGGTCACGGGGGGACTTCCAGCGGTACGTACGCGTCGGCCCGGACCGTCGGCACCAGCTCGCCCGCGGGTACCCCGGCGCGCAGCATCCGGAGTCGCAGGACTCCCGCGGGGAACGGACCCAGCACCACCCCCGCCTCGACCGACACACGACGTCCTACGGCCCGCGAGCCGGCCGCGACCCAGGGTCGATGGGACGGCAGGGGCCCGCCATCGACACGTTCGAGCGTGGTTTCGAAGGGCGGCGCGGCCGTGCTGCCGGGCACGAGGATCAGGTAGCCCCCCGGATGCAGGTCGACCTCCACGTCCGCACCGCTGCGCACGTCGAGCACGTCGGAAGAGCGGCTGCGATGCACGACCACGATCATGTGCGTCTCCCCCGCGGATGAGGGGGGGAGGTCGATGCGCAGATCGCTCGCCCAGGACCGATCGAGCTCCCCCCAGTCCGCGGGCGCTTCGCGCAACGTGCGCTGGACCCGGTAGACGGTGGCCGGCTCGTCCACGTCGATGGGGCGCTCGCCCGCGCGCACCCGGAGGAAGAGCCGGCTCGGCACGGGCCGCTGCGTGGGGTCCAGCTCGATGCGGGGCTCGAGCAGCACGATGCCCTCGCGGGGCGGTGTGGCCACGATCGGCTCCGACCGACCGCTGACGAACCCGGGTCCCGACCACGAGAGACGCCCACGACCCGGGCTCACCTGCACCTCTGCGCCCTGCTCCAAGGCCCACGGCGTCTCGTACTCGACCGACACCGGCGGGCCCTCACCCGTCCACACGATGCGCAACGGTCCGACCCCCTCGGGCCAGCCTCCCTCGGGAGCGACCGCGCGGAGGCGAAGGAAGGTGAAGGGCTCGAGGCGCAGGTCCACACGTGCGCCCGGGCGAGCCTCAGGGGGCTCGAGGATCGCCCGCAGCGGCACCTCCAGCTGCCCTTCGGGCGGGTCGCGGAGGTCCTCCACCTCGACGAAGGCTTCGGCGGACCACGAGCCCCCTTCGGGCAACGGCTCGGTCTCGACGTCCGTCTCGCCGTGCACCTCGAAACGGGACGTGATCGGCAGGCGACCCTCCCGCGACTCGCCGCGGCCCGGATACTTGGGAAGCTCCGCGGCGTGGGGCGTCCAGCGCACCCGGACGATCCAACCCCTGGGCAGGGTGCCGGTGGGGCCGGGGTGGACGTGCATCCGGATGGGCCGGCTGACCTCGCGAGCGCGGGCGATCTCGAGCCGGCGCGTCTCGCCCGCCTCCACGTGCACCTCCGTCGCGAGGGCGACCTCGCCGTCGTGCTTGCCGCCGATCGCGAGGATGCCCACGTCGTACGTGGCCGGGGCGGGCACCTCGAAGGGCTCGCCCACCGTTCCGTGCGGGACCGTGAAGAGGTCGTCTACGCCCGGCGCACCGGCCGGCAGCACGTAGACGGCGCCGTCCGTCGGGCCCGGGGTCAGCTCGAGCGCGAAGGTCACCACGAGGGTGGCCACCCCGAGGGCGGCAGGCGCAGGCGGAGCCTGGGGCGGGGGCTGGGCCGGAGGCGGAAGCGAAGCCGAGGTCGGCGTCCGGGGCGGCTCCGAACCATCGACCACCGTCGATGCCGTGCGGCCCGGCGGGCCGGGAGGAGGCTCAATCCGGCGCCCCACGAGCGCGCCGGTCAGGCCGCCCCCGAGGAACGCGGCCGAGACGAGCAGCGCGACCGGTGTCCCGCGAGGGCTCATGTGCCGAGTCTATCGCCCGGCGCCGTGGCAGCGCGAGCGCACCGCCCCCGCCGCCCCCCCATTCCCGGGCCTGGGCGCGCTCCCGCGACGCCGTCGGGGCTAGATCGCGACCTGGGCCAACGAGAGCCGGAAGCCCTCGTCGAAGGCCTCCGCGAAGTCGAAGAGGTCGTGGAAGTCCTCGCGACGGTCGTCCGCGGTCTTCTGGAGGAGGTCCTCCTCGATCAGGTGGAAGACGAGGTCGCCCACGTCGTCCGTGCGCTGGATGCCCCACTCGGAGAGGACCGTGCGGGCGAGGAAGCCGAAGGTCGCGACCGCGTGATCGCGGAAGCCCTCGAGGAGCTCCGCGCCGCACACGTGCTTGCGGCCCTTGCCGCGCCGCTGGATCGTGTAGTCGAGCGCCTCGAGCAGGAAGACGTACGCGTCGGCGCGATAGCGGGCATCGCGCCGCACGATGTCGCGGATGACCTCGTCCTTGTCGCGGTCCACGGTCGTGCTCCTCCGGGCCGGCGGCCCGATGCCGTTGCATCGTACCGTCGCCCCCATCATGTACGGCTGGCCCCCCCCGGAAGTTGAGGGGCCTGACGGGAGCCTTACGGGCGGCGGAGGGCGGAGATCAGCTCGATCAGCAGCCCCACGGGGGCGACGTTGAGCCGCACGTGGCTCGCGAGGCGCGCGAGTCGGGGCAGGAACGCGGCGGCCGTCAGGGGCGACCACGGGGCGAGGGGACCGCCGTCGCGGCCCGCGGCGCGGTCGCGGGCGGCCACGGTGACGGCGTGGAAGAGGTCGTCCATCGCGTTGCGCAGCGCCTCCGAGGGTGGCGTGCCCGGCGTGTCGGGCGCGGCCTCCTCGGGCACGGCGGAGGCGCCCATGGCGGCCATGCGGGTGCGCAGGTCGGCGAGGACCGCCTCGGCGGTGGTGGCCGCGGACGAGGGACGGGCCGTCCCGGCGTTGCTGAGCGCGTCGAGGAGCTCGTCCATGGAGAGGGCCAGCAGTCGCTTGCCGCGTGCGGGCGAGCCCGAGGCCCACCGCGCGAGCACGGCGGCGCGCTCCGGGTCGGCGCCCTCGCGGACCAGGCGGCGCGTGAGGTCGGCCTCGGTGGGACCCGCGAAGTGGAGCCGCTGACAGCGGCTGCGCACGGTCTCGGGCAGGCGGTCCGGTTTCGCCGTGACCAGGCAGAACGTCGTGGACGCCGGCGGCTCCTCGAGCGTCTTGAGGTATCGGGCGACGGCCTCGGGGGCCATCGCGTCGGCCGGCTCGACCACGAAGACCTGACGGCGGCCCTCGATCGGCGACGCGTGCGCACGATCGAGCAGCGCGGCGAGGGCCTCGACGCTGATGACCGTCATCTTGTCGCGCCCCTGGACGTGGAGGTCGGGATGCTGCCCGCTCGCCACGCGCCGGCAGGTCGAGCAGGCGCCGCAGGGCGCGTCGGGGGCCCCGCAGAGGAGGGCCGCCGCGAAGAGGCGTGCCGCCTCACGGGGCGAGCCGAGGTCGGGGCCTTCGAAGAGATACGCGGGCGCGATGCGACCCCCGCGGGCGATGCGGGCGATCAGCCCGCCGGCCGCGCCGAAGCGTGCGAACCGGGAGGGGGCGCCGGGGCCCGCGTCGAGGGACGGGTCACTCGACGAGGTCACGGAACGCGTGCCAGACGGCCTCGGCCACCTGGTCCTCGGATCGGCCGGCGTCGATCCAGACGAAACGGTCGGGATCGGCGAGGAAGAGGCGCCGGAACTCCGCGCGGACGCGCCGCCGATAGTCGGGCCCCCGGCGCTCGACGCGGTCGAGGGGACGGCTCATCCGCGCGGCGGCGGTCTCCTCGCTCACGTCGAGCAGGATCGACCGCCTCGGCTCGAGCCCGTCGGTGGCGAGGCGCGTGGTCACGCGCACCACGGCGTCGTCCACCCCCCCACCGGCGCCCTGGTAGGCCTGCGTCGAGAACCACCAGCGCTCGCACACGACGACGGCGCCCGAGGCGAGGGCGGGTCGGATCCGCTCGAGGGCGAGGCGGCGCCTCGCGGCCTGGAACAGGAGCACCTCGGTGGTGGGATCCAGGTCGCCGACCTCGGGATCGAGGACGATCGCGCGGACGCGCTCGCCGAGGACCGTGCCGCCGGGCTCGCGCAGGTGGACGACCTGCCTCTGGAGCGCCCGGATGCGGTCCACGAGCCTCCGGGCCTGCGTGGACTTGCCGCCGCCGTCGGGGCCGTCGAGCACGAGGAACACGCCTTGGCGGGAGGTCACGGGCGGAATCCTACGCCGCCGGGGGGTCGAACCGGCGCCCGGGACGGAGTCGGCCCCAGCGAGGGCAGGCCCCGTGCGCGACGCCGGATCAGAGCCCGGAGAGGAGACCGTCGAGCTCGGCTTCGAGCGTAGGGTCGACCTCGCGCCGCTCGCGGAGGTCGTCGAGCGCCCGGCTGACGGTCGTGTGGCTGCGGGCGCCGAAGGCCTTCGCGATGGATCCGAGCGGCAGCGCCGCGGCGCGCCACACCAGGTACATCGCGACCCGACGCGGTTGGAGCGCGCTCGGCTGCTTGCTCGGCTTGTCGAGGATCGCGCGGGACACTCCGTAATGCGCCGCGACACGCTCCTTGGCACGGCGGACCACCTCGTCCACCGGGGTCGTGGGACCGGTGGAGGGCGAGATCTGGTCGAGCCACGCCACCGGCGCCGGACGGCCCATGCGCGTGGAGAGGGCCGCCCAGCGGTCGAACAGGTCGATGGCCCCCGCCACGCCACGGTTGCGTGCGACGACGCCGTCGAGGACGTCGAGGGGCGCGTCGAGCCCGTGCGCGCGACCGCGTGCGGCGAGCACGCGCACCAGCTGCTCGGGCGCCGGCGCGAAGAGCTGATGGACGACGCCGCCGAGGAGGCGCGAGCGCAGCCGCTCCGAGAGGCCCGTGAGATCGCGGGGATGCGTGCGGCCCGCGAGCACGAAGCGCACGCCCTTGCCCGTCGCGCGGTCGAACAGGCCGTCGAGGGCGCGTTGCGTCGCGGGGCGGTTCTCGAGCTCCTGCAGGTCGTCCACGAGCACGAGCCGTCGTGCGTCGAGGTCGGCCTCGAGCGCGCGGAGCGCCCCGGGCGGGCCCGTGCGGACGGCCTCGACCACGCGCTCGGTGAGCCGACGCGCCGGCAGGTAGGCCGCGCTGCCGGGCGCGCCGAGCGACGCCTGGGCCTCGACGGCGCGCAGGAGATGCGTCTTGCCGCTCCCGGCCTCCCCGTAGAGGTAGACGGAGGGCGGGGCCGTGTCGGCGTTGCCGTGGGTGGCCTGCTCGAGCAGGCGCACGACGAACGCCGCGGGGCCCTCCGCGACGAAGCCCGCGAGGGTGGGCGCGGCGCGCACCTTCGACAGCACGCGGCGCCACTCGCCCTCGTCGGCGGGCATCTGGTCGCGGACCTCCCGGAGCGCGGTGCGGCGGGGGTCCACGCGCACCTGGACCTCGACGCCGTCGCCGAGGACCCGGCCGAACGCCGTGCGCAGGAGCTCGCCGTACGTGTACTCGAGCCAGGTGCGATGCACCTCGGTGGGCACGGCGAGCGTCACGGAGCGCCCGCTCACGCTCTCGACCGCGGCGTCCCGGAACCACAGGTCGAAGCGGCCCTTGCCCAGCACGGCAAGGATCTCCTCCTTTGCGCCGTCGAAGATCTCCCGATGCAACGCCGTCTCCTGCGTCGGCGCCTTCGCCACGGCGCGCCCCCCGGCCCCCGAGGACGGACGCAGCGCCCGGCTCAACGGAGGGCTCCCGCCTCGACCGCGCGCGCCTTGAGCGCCTGCGCGCCGGCCGACGTGGGATCGACGGCCAGCGCGGCCATCGCCTGCTCGTAGGCGTCTTCCGCCTTGCCGAGCTCGAGGTAGAGGTTGCCGAGCGCCAGGCGCGCCTCCACGGCCCCGGCGGCGCCCCTCTCCTCGATGGGCAGGCGGTCGATCAGCACGGTCTGCACGCGCCACTCCCGCGCGGCCTCGGCCTTGCGGTCGAGGCGTTGGAAGGCCTCCGCGAGCCGCTTGTGGAGGTCGAGGTCGGGCTTGTCCTTGCGGTTCGCGCCGAACGGAGAGATCTCGATCATCTCCTGCGAGACCCGCACCAGCGCCTCGTCGTCCTTCTTCTGGAGGTACCAGGCCGCCAGCTTGCGCCGGACCCCGAAGTCCTCCTGCGCGATGTCGGCATAGGCCTCGAGCTCGGCGATGGCCTTCGCCGGCTCGCCCGAGCCCTCGTAGAGCTTGGCGAGCGCGACGTACGGGTTGCCCTTGCCCACGTAGCGGGGGAAACAGACCTTCGCGGCCTGGTAGTGCTTCACGGCATCGGCGCTCGAGTCCGACGCACCGGCCAGGAAGAGGCGTGCCCCCAGGTCGTCACCGCCGGCGGCGAGGAAGGCCTCGTACTTGGCCTTCGCCACGTCCTTGCGTCCGCTCGCCTTCGCGAGCTCGGCCTCGAGCAGGACCAGGTCGGTCGAGGCCGAGCCCGCCGACCGCGCCTTCTCGAGGGCCGCCCCGGCGTCGATGGCCCGACCTCCCTGGAGGTGGCACCAGGCGAGCCGGGTCCAGGCTTCGGCGTCCTTCGGGTCCTTCGCGACGCGGGCCTCGAACGCCTTCTTGCTCTCCGCGTCCCAGCGCGGGACCACCTTGAACTCGCCGACGAGCGTGCCCACGTAGGCCGCGAAGCGCTGGTCGAAGTCGGCCAGGGGGATCTTGAGGATCTCCTCGAACACCTTCTCCGTGGGCACGTCGTCGCCGAAGCGGCGCAACATCCTCCGGATCGCGTCGAAGCCCCAGTCCTTCGTGATGAAGTCGGAGATGAGCCCGCCCTGGAAGTAGGCGAACATGATGTCGGGGCCGCGGAAGGCGTGGTTGATCTCGCTCATGGGGAGCAGCCGCCCGTTCTTCCAGCGGTCGAACAGCTCGCGGTCCATCTCGCGGCCCCACTGGGCGCGGTGGGACTTCTCCTCGTGGACCGAGAGGCCCTCGGTCAACCAGCGGGGCACCTGGCCCTTCGACATCTGCAGGGTGATCACGTGGGCGAACTCGTGCCAGGCCGTGCGGGCCCAGCTGAACTCCCCCACGTCGCGGGAGAACGGACCGTCGAGCGTGATCACCTTGCCGAAGCAGACGCCGAGCGCGGGAATGTTGGGCGCGCCCACGCTGCGGGCCGAGAAGTCGTCGTGCCGATGGAACGACTCGACGAGGATGGGGCCCTCGGGGACGAACTCGTACTTCTTCGAGAGGTCGGTGAACGCCTGCTCGAGCACGGGCAGGAGGTAGGGCTCCATCACGGCCGCCTCCTCGACGTGCTGACGCACGACGAACCGTTCGGTCTTGACGGTGACGAAGGCCTTGAGGACCTCGAGGACCTCCGTGAAGTTGTCCCTCACGACGTCCTTGTAGCCCTTGCTGGCCTTCCGCGCGGTCTCGAAGGAGGCGAGGGCCTCGTCCTCGCGGCCGAGGTTCATCAGGTTGACGCCCTGGATCACGTAGGCGGCGTCGTCGGTCGGGTCCACCTCGATGGCGCGCTTGGAGAGCCCCGCCGCCACGTCGAAGCGGCGCTGGCGCTCGCCGACGAGGTCGGCCACCGTGGTGTAGAGCGCCCCGTAGGTCGGGTCGTCGGCGAGGATCGCCTTCTCGAGGGCCTCGAAGCCCGCCTTGTCGCCCGCGATGAACACGCGGGCGGCGTGGACCGACCGGGCCTCCTTGTCGAACGGGTTCACCTTCTTCGCCCGCTCCCACATCGCGTCGGCCTTGTCGTAGTCGCCGTCGGCCACGTGGATGCGCGCCAGGAGGTTCATGGCGGGGACGAGGCTCGGGTTCGTGGCGAGGGCGCGCCGTGCGAGGTCGGTGGCCTTCGTCTTGTCCCAGAAGGTGTCGGCGATCCGGGCCAGGCCGAGCCGCGCCTCGGCGAGCTCGCCGTTCTTCTCGAGGGCCTCCCGGTACCGCTTGCCCGCCGTCGCCTGCCCGTTGGGCCCCCGGTTCGCCTGGTAGACGTCCCCCATCATCACGAGGAGGTCCACGTCCTCGGGATCCGCCTTCAGCCGCCGGTCGAGCAGCCGGAGCGCCGGCATCATCAGGTCGTCGGCCTCGTTCGGGGAGAGCCGTGTGGCCCGCAGGGCGGCCGTGGCGACCGCGCCGATCTCCTCCGGCAGGGGATCCTGCCGGTTGTAGGCGGCGATCACCGCGTCGTACTGCGCGAGGGCCTCCTTCCGACGCCCCCGCTCCTCGAGGACCTGCCCGAGGGCGGCTCGCGCCACCAGGTCGTCGGGGTGCGCCGCCACGGCGGCCGTCGCGTCCCGTTCGGCGTCGCCGAGCCGGCCGAGGCGCCGCAGCAGGTCGAACCGCAGCGCCGTGGCGCGGCGGTCCTTGGGGTCCGCGGCCACCGCCTCGGAGGCCAGCGCGAGCGCTTCCTCGTAGCGGCCCGTCCGGGCGAAGATGCGCGCCCGGATCTGTCGGGGGAGCGGGTTCTTCGGATCGAGCTTCTCGAGCCGATCCATCCGCACGAGGGCTTCCTCGTGGTTGCCCTTCCGGAACGCCGCCAGCCCCTTGGTCGTGTGCCGCTCGATCTGGTCGGCCCGCTCGTCGTCGGGGGCGGGCTTGCCGTCCGGGGGCGCGGCCTCCGTCCCGTCGCCGGCGTACGCCCCACGCTCGAACGCCCCCGGGGCGGGTCGCCCGGAGAGCACGAGCAGGACGACCAGGGCGCAGGAGGCCCACGAGGGCGCAAGGCGGCTCGGGAGGGTCATCGAGGGGGATCCTATCACCGGCCGCACGGCCGTCCGGCCGCGGCCGGGGCGCGGAAAACGGTGCGCGCCGCCCCCTCCTCTGGCATGGTTCGGAGCCCGTGCGCCGGACCCGCCGGTGCCGCCCGAAGGGCCCCCCCATGACCGTCCCCGACCGCCGCTTCCGTCCTTCCCGCCGCCTCGCCGCCCTCGGGGGCTACGCGTTCGACGAGGTCAACCGCCGCGTGGACGCCCTCAAGGCCGCCGGCATCACCCCCATCGACTTCGGCGTCGGCGACCCCACCGTCCCCACCCCCGAGATCGCCCGCAACCGGGTCAAGGTCGCCGTGGACGAGCGCGCGACCTCCGGCTACCCCGCCTACGAAGGCGACCTCGGCTTCCGGCAGGCGATCGCCGCGTGGACGAAGCGGCGCTACGGCGTCACCCTCGACCCCGTCACGGAGATCTGCGTGACGATCGGCTCGAAGGAGGCCGTCTTCAACGTCCACGAGGGGCTGGTGGACCCGGGCGAGCTGGTCCTCTGCCCCTCGCCCGGCTACCCGCCCTACAAGCGCGGCACCGCCTTCGCCGAGGGCACGCCCTGGTTCTATCCCCTCACGCGCGCGAACGGGTTCCTGCCCGATCTCGACGCGATCCCTGCCGACGTCGCCTCCCGCGCGCGCGCCATCTGGGTGTGCTACCCGAACTCCCCCTCGGGCGCCGTGGCCGACCTCGGCTTCTACCGCCGCCTCCTCGCCTGGGCCGACCGCCACGGCATCGCGGTCCTGTCGGACGAGGCGTACTCCGAGATCTGGTTCACGAAGTCGGCCCCGCCGTCCCCGCTCGAGCTGCGCAAGGAGGGCCTCCTGTCCTTCTTCTCCATGTCGAAGCGCAGCGCCATGACCGGCTGGCGCGTGGGCTGGGTCGCGGGCGACGCACGCCTCGTCTCGCTCTTCCGCAAGGTGAAGACCAACGTGGACTCCGGCGCGTGCACGTTCCTGCAGGACGGCGCCGCCGCCGCCCTCTCCGACGAGACGCACGTCGTCGCCTTCCGCGAGGAGTACCGTCGCAAGCGCGACGTGCTGTGCGGCGCGCTGGTCCGCGCGGGCCTCGCCGACTGCACCCCCGACGCGACCCTCTACGTGTGGCAGAAGGCGCCTCCGGGCCTCTCCGGGATCGAGTTCGCGGCGAAGCTGCTGGATCCGAAGGTCGCCGTGGTGTGCACGCCGGGGGAGTGGCTCTCCGACGCCGTCGGGGACGGCACGAACCCGGGCGCGGGTCACGTGCGCTTCGCCCTGGTGCCGAGCCTCGCCGACACGCAGGTGGCGGCGGAGCGGATCGCGGCCATGCGGTTCTGAAGCGACCCCTTCAGGCGCGGCGGAGCCGCCGCAGGAGCCCGTCGCTCGGCCGGCACCCGTCGGGGCCGGTGCGGCCCGGCCTCCGGGCGCGGCCCGATCGCGTGCCCTTCACGAAGGGGTCGGGCCTGGAGTCGGCACGGGTTTGGACTTCAGGGGGGCGGCGGGGGCCGGCCCCCCCCCCCCCCCCCCTCCCGGCGCGGGGGCCCCCCCCCCGCCCGGCCCGCGCCGACCCCCCCCCACGTAGCCGCGCGCGCGCTAGCGCGGG
>CAZJJQ010000012.1:0-20211 GCA_964546345.1 uncultured Planctomycetales bacterium | reverse complement strand
CCTTCTCCCCGGCGGGCGGGGGCAGCTCGGGCGGGAGGAGGCGCTTGCGCATCCGCTCGGCCTCCTCCCTCGCGCCGAGCGACGCGCGGCCCGCGCGCACCACGCCGTCGAGGGCGGCCTTCGAGGGAGCGGCGACGGCGGCGTCGAGCAGGCCGGCCCGTGCGTCGTCGGCCGCCTTGGCCCAGTCGGAGCCCAGCCGCTCCCCGGGGGAGTCTCCCGCGCGGGCGCGCGAGGGCGCGAGGACCGCGAGCCCCAGCGCGAGGGCCATGCAGGCAAACCGACGACCGAGCATCCGACCTCCCGGGATCCGCGGGACGCGGAGGACCGCCACTCTACGCAGCGGGCCCCCGCGGACGCGACGGCCCCGCGCCGGGGAGCACGCCGGACAGGGGCCAGGCCCGACGACACCCGTTCCGACGGGGACTTCTCAGGTTCGCGGGGGCCGGCACCGGAGAGGAGAGGGCAGCACGCCGCTCAATCGCCCAGCCCCCACAGCGTCCATCCGGCCCAGTAGAAGGGGTGGCTCCACTCCTTCTTCGATCTCACGGCCACCTGGGCGTCGTGCAACGCGCGGGCCGCCCCGACGTCGCGCGTCCACGCGGCGTAGAAGGGCTTCATCAGCGCGGCGGCCGCCTCGTCGTCCACCGGCCACAGGCTCACGAGCACACGTGGGGGGCCCGCGTAGAGGAATGCGCGCGTGAGCCCGAGGATCCCCTCGCCGCGCACCACCTTGCCGCGGCCGGTCTCGCAGGCGGAGAGCACGGCGAGGTCGGCCGGCACGCGCGAGGCGAGCACCTCCATCGCGGTCCAGAGTCCGTCGTCCTGCTCCGTGCGCGTGAGCGCCAGCGCCGAGAGCGTGGGTGCCTGCTCGTCCACCAGACCATGGCAGGCCAGGTGGAGGGCCCTCCACCGGGGACGCCGGGCCAACGCCTCGCGGAGGCCGTGCTCCGTGGCCTCTGCGCCCAAGAGCACGTCGGTGCCGACGGCCTGCGCCTCCGCTCGCGCCCATGGGAGCGGCCGGAGCTCTCGGGCCCGCCCGCTGCCGACCCCCGCGACCCGGTACTCCGGGTCCCCCAGGGCGAGGACGCCGTCGCCGCGCTTCGACTTCTCGGGCGCGAGGAGGAGCCACGTGGTCCCCGAAGGCACCAGCACCACCTCGTGGTCCTGCCACAGTAGCGAGAACGGGACGTAGGAGAGTCGCCCCTCCGGGGCCACCAGGATGCGCTTCACGTCGGCGCCCAGGGCCAGGGGGGACACGAACATCTCGCGCAGCCGGGCTGCGGGAGCGTCCGTCGCCGACTTCCGATCCGCGGCGTCCAGGCTCGCGCAGGCCTCCTCCAGGGTCTTCGTGGGCCCCAGCGGCACGATGCGTGCCGCAGTCCGGCGCACGACGAGGGCCAGCGCGTGGTCGTACGCGGCGCCGCACAGGATCAGGGCGTCCTGGGGTCGAAGCGCCGCCTGCACGGCCGCGAGCGTCGCGGGGCGCGTGCTCAGGACGTGGGCCGCCGACTTGGAGCGCCGCTGCAGCGTGTCGAGCACGCCGCGCCGATCGCTGCGGGCCGCGTCGAGCGCCGCGCGCGCCGCTCGCACGGCGTCGGTCTTCCGCTCGCGCCGCGCGACCGCGACGGCCTCGGCGGCGGCCGCCTCCCGCGCCCGCGCGACGGCGTCCAGCCGACGTAGGTCGTCCGTCAGCACCGCGGCGTCGAGGGCCTCGCGTCCACCCAGGGCGTCGCGCAGCGAGCCGGCCCGCTGAGACTCCAGGAAGTAAAGGGCGTCGGCCACGCTTCCGCCGGTCGCCGCGACGTGCAGCCCGATCTCGTAGGGCGCGGCCTTCAGGCTCCGGAGCTCGGCGGCCAGATCGTCGCTCTGCCCGGTCGCCGCCAGGTCGAGCAGGTCCACGGCCTTCTTGGCCAGGGCGAGGGACTCCTTGGGTTTGCCGTCCTCGTTCAGCATGAGGGCTTGGTTGCCCTGGATCGAGGCGAGCTCTGCGAGCAGACCGGCGCGTTCCGCGGCCTGGGCGGCCCGGCCCAACAGGGCTCGGGCCGTGCTGCGGTCGCGGCCGAGGATCAGGCCCGCCTTGCGCTGCAGGGCGTAGGCGAGCTCGCCGGAGTCGTCGCTCTTCTCGAGGAGCTTGACGGCGCGCTCGAGCAGCTCGAGCGCCCCCGCCGCGTCGCCTGCGTGCTCCAGCACCGTCGCGCGGTTGGCCAGCAGCAGCCCCTGCCCTTCCTCGTCGCCGCTCGCCTGTCGGAGCCGCTCAGCCTCGGCCAGGGCTTCCTCGGCCAGGGTGTCCTCCTCGCGCCGCAGGTGCGCCACGGCGATGACCGAGTAGACGCGGGCGACACGGCGGGGGTCGCCGGCCTTCTTGGCGATCTCCAGTCCCTCGCGCCCTGCCGCCAGGGCGCGGTCGTGGTCGCCCGAGGCGAGGTAGAGGGTCGCGAGCGTTGCGAGCAGCGTGGCGACGAGGTCGGGCCGGCCAACGTCCCGAGCCTGGGGAAGCACCGTCTCCGCCAGGTCGAGGGCCTCGCCCTGGCGCCCCGCCCCGTAGAGGTGCATCGCGAGATTCCCGCGCGAGATGATCGCGCCCTCGAGGTCGTTCAGCGCCTCGAACCGCCGTAGCGCCTCGCGCTCGAGGTCCACGGCGCCGACCCGATCGCGCAGGTAGTTCTTGACCACGGCGAGGTTGCCGATCGCCCGGGCGACCCCCAGCGGACGGTCCAGCTTCTCGAAACGCCCCCGGGCGCGCTCGATCATCGCTACCGCGCGGTCGAACTCTCCGATGCGCATGAGCGCGTTGCCCAGGTCGAGCTCGGCGCCCGCGACGAAGCCCTCGTCCCGGAATCGCTCCGTCCAGGGCAGGGCCTTTTGGAACAGGACGCATGCATCTGCATAGTCTGCGTGGGAGTAGGCGGAGCCTCCGGCCTCGTCATAGCCCCCCGCCACCATCCGGATCCAGCCGATCGGCTCGGCCGCGCGGGCGATGGCCTCGAACGCGTCGCGGGACTCGCGCAGGCGGACCAGACGTCGCAGGACCTGGCCGCGTAGCAGGT
The DNA here is from genome assembly GCA_964546345.1 of uncultured Planctomycetales bacterium. GTDB lineage: Bacteria > Planctomycetota > PLA2 > PLA2 > JAEUHO01 > JAYTCP01. The sequence goes on along the minus strand of CAZJJQ010000012.1, from coordinate 17,164 downwards.
CGCGGTGCACCCGTCGCACCGCGTCCCGCGGCGCCGGGAGGGCCTCCAGCGCCGCCAGCGTGCCGGCGTAGTCGGCGCGCCGCATGCGCTCCTCTGCCTCGATCAGGCCCTCGCGGACCTGCGCATCGACGGGACCGTCGGGGAACGCGGAGACGTAGGCCCTGAACGCAGCGCCGTCGGGGCCGTCCATGGCGGTGGCCAACGCTCTGGCGCTCCCGCGGTCGCCGCGTTCGCAGAGGACCTGCCCGACGAACCAGGGGTCGAGCGCGCCGCCCGAGACGGCCGACCGGATCCCCGGCGTGTCGTCCCCGGCGGCAGCGCGCGCGACCGCATCGGCGGCCCTCTCGAACATCGCGCTGAGCGTCCCGCGCTCTTCCGCACGCGCGACGGAACCGAGCGCGGGTGCCAGCGCGAGGACGAGTGCACAGATCCGCCAACGCATGCCACGATCTCCCGGCGGCGAAGGTAGGGGACACGCCCTACGCGGGGCGCCGCGTCCCGTTCCAAGGAGGGGAACCCTACCGAACGAGGGTGCTCCTGTCGAGTGCCCTGCCCGAGGGCGCCTGGACGCGGGTCGGCGCCCGTGGAGCAGGCACCGAGGTAGCGGACATGCCCCCGCGGGCCCGGGGAAGATGCGAAGCGGGAATCCGCGCTCCAGGGCCCGCAGCAGACCGCTGGGGTCCAGGCGCGGAAGTCGGAGCACGGCGGCCTCCACCTGCCCGCTCAGGTCATGCCCCCCCGGACCGGCGGCTCCCGAACGTGAGCCGCCCGCGGCCCGCCTGCCCCCTCCGGACAGCGCCTGGCACCTCCCGCGCCCCTTCGCGCGGCGGCGACATCGATCCGCAGGGCCCACACGGGCTGCCGAGCTGCGGAAAGATCACACGACTCCGTACCCCGACTTGGGTCACTCCGACCCGAACACCAGGCTCAGCTCCACGCTCGCCGGGCCTCCCGGGATCTCGACCGTCGAGTCGGCTCCGGCCCGGGCGCGGATCGCACGGGGCGACCCGCCCACCTTGTAGATGCCCGGCGGCAGTCCATCGAGGAAGAACGCGCCATCGGCGCTCACCGTGGCGACATAGGCGGGATCCACCGTCCCCGCGATCAGAGGGACGGCCTGCGGCTGCTTCGCTTCCACGAGGATCAGCGTCACCAGCTGGGCTCCTCGGCGCGGGGGAGGAACCCTCGGTTCCAGCCCCTCGACCCTCCCCGCGACGCGGACTCCGGGCAGAGTCACGTCGGCCACGAGCTCGCGATCGACGATGCGGATCCGCGCGTCGGTCGGAACCCGCTGCAGCCTCGGGAGCGGGGGCCCCGCCAGTCCTGGCGCGTCCCTCGTGAGCACGAACTCCATCCGGTACAGGCCCGGCGGAACGTCCTGGCTGAAGCGGCCATCGCCGTCGAAGGCTACGTAGAGACGGCTCTCACCCTTCTCGTCCGCCAGGAACACGCTGCCCGCTCCTCGGACCGGCGCCCCGTCGGCATAACGCACCACGCCCGACCACCGGGGATCCGCGCGCACCCGACCGACGTCCACCCATCTCTCCTCGCCGTCCGCCAACGAGATCGCGATCGAACGGATGTTGCGCGGGTCGGCGAGGTCGGACGCCGGCTCCGCGACGACGACGAACGACCCGGGGGGCAGCCCCCGAACGTCGTAGCGACCTTGGCGGTCCGTGCGAACCGCGACGGAGAACGGGTCGCCCTCGGCCGTGGGCTCCAGCCCGTTCGGACCGTCGCGCAGGTGACTCGTGACGCGGACCGTCACGCCCTCGGCCGGCTGCCCCGCTCCGTCGAAGACCGTGCCCCAGACGCGACCGGAGCCGAACACGATCTGGACGTGCTGCTCCAGCTCCTCCCCGACGTAGACCCGGACCTCCCGGGGTGCAAGCCCTACCGGGGTGACCCGGAGCACGAGGGCCCCCATCCGGGCTTCGTCGAGGCGAAAGGTGCCGTCGAGCGAGACGGGCACCCCGCGCCCGGGGTCGCTCCCGGACGAGGCAGGCGGGGCGCCGCCCTCCGCCAGCACCCACACCGTCCCCCCGGCGAACGTCCCGGCCTTCATGGTCACCCTGCCCTCGATCCGGCGGGTCTTCGGGGTCCCATCCGCCGCAGCGGGAGGTCCCACGGCGACGAGAGGCGGCACGGACTCGGAGGTCGGGGGGCGCTGGAGGCTCGGCAGCTCGACCTCGACGGGAGTGCGACGCCCCCCTCCCGCCGCCTCGAGGACAGGGCGCGCGCCGGGGTCCTCGTGAGCATGGCGGGCCAGGACGTCGGGCGCCTCGACGGGGAGGAAGGGCTCCTGGGATTCGCGCGTGCTCCCCGTAGCCTGCCACAGCACCACTCCGCCAGCGAGGAGGGCGGCTGCGACGGCCACGACCTTCCAGGTGGCCACCGTTCTCGTGCTCCCCCTGTCCGGCGAGCCGGCGGGGGGAGGGCCTGCGAGGAGCACCTCGGGCCCCGCCAGCGGGAGGAGCGCGGCCCGGCACGAGCCGCCCTCGCCATCGAGCGTTCGCCGCAGCTGTGCGTACGCCCGCTGGAGTCGGCTCTTCACGGTGTCGATGGGCGCCTGCATCCGCGTCGCGATCTCCCGCGGAGCGAGCCGTGTGTAGTGCCGCAGCAGAATGGTCGTGCGATACGGCTCCTCGAGGCGCGTCACCGCGACGGCCACCCGCTGGATCGTCTCGGTGCGGATGACGCGCTCCACCGTGGACTCGGTCGGCTCGGGCCGCGCCGCGCTCCGTTCACGGCGCGATCGCCGACGCTCGCCGCGCTGGTCCTGACGCGCCGCGTTCCTCAGGACTCGCGAGCACCAGGCACGCAGACGTCCAGATGCCCGGGGCGGATGCTCGAGCGCCGCCAGCCACGTCTCCTGCACGGCATCCTCGGCCAGGTCGGGCCCATGAACCAGCTGGCGCGAGAGCCCCCGAAGGAACTCGGCATGTCCGACCAGCTCCGCGGGAGAGATCTCGTGCATGTCCGTGGCTCCACGCAACGCCCCGTGCAGCGGCGTCCAGGGATCATGATGCCGCGGTGCGCTCTTCGAGTGCATGACGGAGCCCAGGACCTCACTCCGGTCGCGGCCGCTCGGCCGGAGGTGGGAGGCGGGAGGCATGCACGCGCGGCACCCGAGGAGACACGCCCCCGCAGTTGCGCCGGCTTCCCCACCGCCCGTGGCCCCTGGGGCGTCACCCTCTAGCCCGCCGACCCGCGCCCCCCGGGGGACGGCGACTCCCGCGCAAGCGCCGGCCGCTCCCCCCCGCGCCCCCCCACCGTTCCCGGGTGCCTGCTTCTTCGCCGCGGAGGGCCTCCGGGCGCGTACGCTCCCCCACCGTGAATCCGACCTCCGCTCCCGTCCCCGGGCCCGCCGACCGACGCGAGCGGGTGCTGCGGGTCCTCGCCACGCTCGGCGGCGTGGTGTTCGGGAGCGTGCTGCTGGTGGCGGCCTACGCGAAGGCCATCGACCCCGAGGCGTTCGCCGAGTCGATCCGGGCGCACGGGCTCGACCTGGGCCTGCCGTCGCACGTGCTCGCCCTGCTGGGCATCGCCGTCGAAGTGGGCCTGGGGGTCGCGCTCGTGGCCACGATGCGACACCGGCCGCTCCTGCTGCTATCGACGGCGCTGACGGCGTTCTTCCTGTTCCTCACCGGGAAGGCGTACGTCCGCGCGCTGCAGGGCATCGTGGACGACACGCCCTCGTGCGGGTGCTTCGGCAACCTGGTGCAGCGGACGCCGGCGCAGGCGTTCTGGCAGGACGTGGCGCTCCTCGTGCCTCCCCTCGCGCTCGCGTGGCTGCGGCCCACGCCGGGACCGTGGTGGCGCGCGTCGCGGCCCGCGGTGGTGGCGTTCGTGGGCGCGGGCGCGTGCGCCGCGGCATTCGCCCTCCTCGCACCGGGACTCCCCCTCGACGGGCTCGCCACGCGCCTCCACGAGGGCCTCGCGTTCGACGGAATCTGCGCGGGGGCCGACGGGAAGGCGCCGTGTCTCAAGGACGTGCTCCCCATCGTCCGGCAGGGTCGTCACGTCGTCGTGATCGCCGACCTGGCCGACAAGGAGTTCCGCGCGCAGGTGCAGGAGATCAACGACTACGCGCTCGACGGCAACGGCCCGACCCTGTGGGTGCTGACCTCGGCGACGCCGGACGCCATCTCGAAGTTCTCGCTGACGACGGGCGCGTCGTTCACCGTGATCTCGGCGCCGGCGACCCTGGTGCGCCCGCTGTACCGCCGTCTGCCCCGGTCCTTCCTCGTGGACGAGGGCAGGATCCGCCGCACCTGGGCCGGGCTCCCCCCGTTCACCGACCTCGGCATCCCCCCACCGGGGTAGGATCGTCCCTCCCGCGCCCGGAGCCCTGCATGCGTCGTGAGCCCCTCCCCTCCACCCGACGGACCCCTCCCGGCCGGCCTACGGCCCCAGGCGCGCCGCGGTTCGGGGTGCTCGGGTTCGGGCTCCTGCTGGCCCTAGCGAGTGGGCTGGGTGCGGTCGGAGGCCTCCTTCCCAGCGGGCTGACCGCCCGGACCGCCGTGGCCGCCGACGGACCCGCGCCCCACCCCGTGCTGAGGGGGTTCCAGCCGACGGGGAAGTACGAGTTCCAGGCCAAACCCGGCTCGAAGCCGCCGGCCCCCCCGCCGGAGGTCTCCAAGCCGGAGACGCCGAAGAAGGAGGGGCCGACGGGAGAGGCCCCCCCCAAGGAGGCCCCGAAGGACGCGCCGCCCCCCGCCGAGCCGCCGGCGAAGCCCGAAGTCGCCCCCCCTCCGGAATCGAAGGGCACCACCGAGCCCACGCCCGATCCCAAGGCCGAGCCCCCGGCCGAGCCCGCCGGCACCCCCGGCATGGACGGGGGCGGCGAGCCCGCGCCGAGCCCCGACGTCAAGCCTCCCTCCAAGGTGCGCAAGACCGCGCCGAACGGCGGCCCCCTGATCGGCCCGCCGCCCGAGCCGGCCCCAGCCCCGAAGGTCCCCGAGACGCCCACCCCCAACGATCCGCCGGCCGCGAAGCCCGGGGAGGCCGCCGCCGCGCCCGTCCGCGCGACGGTGTTCTACTCGCGGCGCGCCGCGGCCTACCTCGTGATCGGCTCCCCCCTCGGACGTCCCTTCCTGGTCCGCACGGGGATGAACGCGGTGGAATCCGTGCCCGAGGACGCCCTGCTCCGCCGGGACGACGGCTCCGTGGACCTCCGGAGCGACGTCACCCTCACCCCGCTCGGCGCCTTCACCCTGGTGGACAGCGACATCGTGATCGACGTCCCCGGGGTCGCGGGTCGCCTGACGCCCCCGGGCCTCCTGCTCGGCTGGCACACCGCCGCCGACCTCGTCGCCCACACGCCGGAGTACGCGCGCGACGCGAAGGCGTGCCCGATGGACGCCACCTGCCTGTCGTCCGTGAAGACGTGCTCGGGCGAGGTCCGGGTCGTCGTCTACTTCGGCTCCTGGTGCTCCTCCTGCGCCCAGCTGCTCGGGCGGATCCTGCGCCTCGAGCAGGAGATCAACAAGGACGCCAAGGAGGCGGGCAAGCCCGTCATCCGCTTCGACTACTACGGGCTGCCCGCCCCGCCCGCGACCTGGACCGAGCCCGAGGCGGTCCGGCGCGACCTCGACCACCTGCCGACGGCCCTCGTCTTCGTCAACGGGGCGTACTGCACCCGCATCGGCGCGGCAGATCTCGGTCGCCCCGACGTGGCGCTGCGCGCGGCCCTGACGGGGCGGTAGCCCGGCGCGGCCCCCCGCGCCGTCCACCTCCGGCCTCTATCGGGGCAGGGCTCTTCCGGCGGCCACGCGCTCCGCGGTGATGCGCATGCGCTTCACGGCGCCCATCACCGTCTTGGCGACCGCGCTCGGGGTGGCCGGCTTCCCGCCGGCCGCCGCCGCGGCGAGCGCGTGGTAGGCCACGATCTCGGCCTGCAGCGACAAGGCGAACTTCTGCAGGCGCACGGACTGCTGCTGGAGCTCCACGAGCTCCTGGAGCAGGGCGACGGTCCGATCCATGGGTCACCTCGGGAGGGAGAGGCGCCACCCTATCCGAGGTCCGCGCTCCGCCCCGACGTCAGGCGCCGACGCCCCTCTCCCCCGCGAGCGCCGACCGGTCCGGTAGGGTGACGCGCGGAGCGCCCCGACCGCGCCCGCCTTGGAGCTCGCCCATGCCCTCCAGACCCGCCCGCGTCGCCCTCGTCACGGGAGCCTCCCGGGGACTCGGGCTCGAGATCGTGCGGGCCCTCGCGACCCTCGGCCACCGCACCTGGCTGTCCGCGCGCTCGCTCGCGAAGGCGTCCGCCGCCGCCGCCCTGCTGCGGGCGGCCGGCCTCGACGTCCTGCCGCTCGCCCTCGACGTGACGGACGCGGCCTCGATCGCCGCCGCGGCGGCTCGCGTCGAGCGAGAGACGGGCGCGCTGCACGCCCTCGTCCACAATGCGGGCGTCCTCCTCGACGAGCCCCACACGGCCCTCGACGTGCCGCTCTCCGTGGTCCGCGCGACGTTCGAGGCCGACGCCTTCGGCCCCCTCGCCGTCACGCAGGCCTTCGCCGCCCTGCTCCGCCGTGCGCGCGGCGCCCGCGTCGTGAACGTGTCCTCCACCGCGGGGTCCCTGACGGAGCTCGCCGCCGGGGTGCACGAGGACGCCTGGGGTCCCCCCGCCTACTGCGCGGCGAAGGCGGCCCTCAACGCGCTGACGATCCTCTTGGCGCGCGCGTTCGAGAAGGACCGCGTCCTCGTCAACGCCTGCTGCCCTGGATGGCTGCGGACGGACATGGGCGGGCCGTCGGCCACCCTGTCCGCCGCGGAGGGCGCCGACACCCCGGTCTGGCTCGCCACGCTCCCCGACGACGGGCCGACGGGCGGCTTCTTCGCCGACCGGGCCCCGACGCCCTGGTAGCGCCCGGCGCGGTCCGCGTGGAGGAAGGGGGCGGCGGGGGAAGGGCCCCCCCGAGCCGGGGCCCCTCGCACCGCCGGTCGTCTCCGTCAGCTCGGCGCGCGCTCGGTCCACCAGTCGGGCTCGGCGTGGAGCACGCCGGGCGCCTCGAGGAGGCGCGCCGCGACCTCGAGCGCCGTGGGCCCTGCGGCGGGGATCCGATAGACGCGCCAGCCCTCGCCGACCCTGCTCTCGCGGACGGGGCGGAGCCCAAAGGCCGCCTCGAGCGCCGTGCGCCGCGCGGCGGAGAGCCCGGGATCGAGCCGCACCAGCACGCGGTCCGTGAGCACGCGCAGACGGCCGTCGCCCTGCGGTCCGTCGCGGAAGACCTGGCCGGTGACCGGGATCGCGTCGAGCGGCGCCCGGCGGAGCAACGCCTCCTCCGCCGCACCGGGCGCCAGCCGGTGGATCCGGAAGCCACGCCCCTCCCGCACGCGCGCGACGACCTCGCGCTGCTCCTCGAGCCAGGTGGACTCCTCGCCCGCCTTCGCCCACTCGGCGAGGAGCCCCGCGTCCCGACGCGCGCGGCACCAGCGGTCACCGTTCCACCAGGTCACGTCCCCCTCGGCGAGCCCCTGCGGCGCCGCAGGGCGCGCGCGGACGACCGCGGCCTGGGTGGCGACGACCGCGGGGGCCGCGGGAGGCGTGCCCTCCCCCTCGAGGGTGAGGCTCCAGGACGACCACGTCGAGTCGTACACGCCCTGGCCGTCGCTCACCTTCAGCGACCACGTCCCCTCGGGCGCCTCGCCGAGATGCCGCCACGACACGAGCGCGACCCCCGCGACGGAGTTGCTCGCGGTGCTCGGGGCGCGGATCGAGCTCGCGAGCACGCTCTGGGTGCCTGCCGGGCTCGTCAGGACGATCGTGAGGTCGGAGGCCGCCGTATGGTCGCAGTAGACGGCCACCGTCGCGCGGTGCACCGAGGTGAGGCCGGTCCCCGCGGGCACGTCGATCGTGCTCGTCACCCCCGACGCGACGTTCTTGAGCACCGTCGCGCCGACGGTCCGACTCTTCGTCGTGGAGACGAGCCCCGTGCGGGGAACCCACGTCCGCGCCGCCTCCACCGCCGCGCCCGCATCGACGACCCCGAAGCCGTACTGCTGGTTCACCCATCGCCCGGCCCCGTTCTGCACCCAGGCGGCGTGGGTGGGGTCGTTCTTGCGCGCGGTCTCCGCGAGGATCAGGGGCACCTCCCACCAGCGCAGGGTGGGCCGCACCTCCAGGAGGAGGGCGACGACGCCGCAGACGAGGGGCGTGGCGGAGGAGGTCCCGCCGAAAGTCGAGGTGTAGCTCGTGCTTGAGTACCCCGGGGCCCCGGTGCGGTCGGTGGTGGTGATGCCCGGCCGACCCGAGTCGTTCGACGGCGCGCAGACGAGGATGCACGGCCCGGGCTGCGAGTAGTAGGTCGCGCTCCCCTGCGAATTCACCGCGCCGATGACGTTGATCCCGCGGATGCCGTTGGTCCCGTCGAACGTCGCGAGGGGCGCGCCCGAGTTGCCGGCGGCCTTGAGGTAGACGCTGCCGAGCCCCCCGCGGCCGGAGCGGATGCCCTGGTCGAGCGCCGCGTGGAAGGACGCGGGCGCGTCCGCGTACCCGTACAGCACGCCGCCGTAGTAGGCCGGATCCCCCCACGAGTTGTTGTACGCGTCGGTCGCCGAGGCGTCGCGGGCCAACGCGTCGGCGAAGTCGCCGTTCGTCGTGCCCGAGGTGAGCACGGCGTAGCCCACGAGCCGGCTGCGCGGCGCCGCGCCCACGCCCCCGAGCCCGTTGCGGCCGACGGCGGCGATCACGCCCGCCACCGAGGTGCCGTGCTCGTTGCCCGTGGGATCCGCGTCGTCCTGCCCGTAGTCCCAGCTCGCGCCGGCCTTCACGTTGCCCGCCAGGTCCTCGTGCGCCAGCTCGAGGCCGTCGTCCACCACCGCCACGGTGACGCCCCGTCCCGTGTACCCGAGCGTCCACGCGGGCACCACGTGCGCGTCCTCGCCGGCCGTGGACGCCCCGAGCTGGGCGGTGTTGAGCAGATGCCATTGGTCGCCGTAGAGCGGGTCGCTCGGCGCGAACGTCGTCCAGGTCCACGCGCCGAGCAGCGTGGCGGTGCCGCCGTACGTGCGCACGGAGATCGAGGCGACGCCCGGGGTGCCCGCGGGGGTCGAGCAGGTGAGGCTTCCCGGCGACACGACCGTCACCGCCGTCGCCGGCACGCCGCCGAAGCTCACCTCGATCCCGCCGGCGTCGAAGTCGGCCCCCGACAGCGTGACCGACGTGAGTCCGCCCGCCGGCCCGTCGGGGATCGAGACGGCGGAGAGCGACGGCGGGGGCACGCACGCGTAGCCGAGGGGGAGGGTGACCGTCCCGAGCGCGTTGCTCACCGAGACGTCGTAGGCACCGAGCGCGGCCTGCGGCGGAGCGACGCAGGTGATCGTGCCGTCGCCGGTCACCACGACGTCCGTGGCGACGTTCGCCCCGAAGGTCACGGTCGGCGTGCCCGCCTCGTGGTCGAGGAAGCCCGAGCCGGAGAGCGAGATCGGGCCGCCCCCGGCCGTCGGTCCCGCGGGCGGGGTCACGGACGAGAGGGTCGGCGCGGGGACGTAGAGGAAGCCGCCCGGGAGCGTGTCCGTGCCGTGGTCGGTGGTGACGACGACGTCGCAGGGCCCCACCGCGCCCGGCGGCGTGACGCAGGAGAGCGTCGCGTCGTCGAGCCGGGTCACGGCCGTCGCGGCGACGCCCGCGAAGGTCACCCCGACGGCATTCGCCGCACCCGTGCCGATGCGCGGCCCGGACAGCGTGACCGTGCGCCCCCCCGCGATCCCCCCCGCGCCGGGAGCCACGGCGACGAGGTCGGGAGGCGCGGCGGGCGGCGCCCCGCCCCCTCCGCAACCGGCGGCCCCCACGAGCACGACGAGGCCGAGGACGAGGGAGGTGGCGCGCGGCATGCGGGAGAACCTCGGGAACGGGAGGCGGGCGGGGACGGGCGGACGTACGGACGGGCCGGCCCGCCGAGGAGGCCCACCTCCGGCCGCGCCCCCGGGGAAGGGGATCACGAGCCGACGACGGGGGCGGGCGGACCGGTGGACACCGCGGACCGCATCCTACGCCGCGACGACGGAACCGACGAGCGTGCCGCGACACGATCGAAGCTACGGCTGATCGGGGTCGAGGAACACGGTGAGGCGCAGGTCGGCGTAGCGGGCGTTCTGCTCTTCCACCGCGGCGTACATCCGCGCCTTCACCGTCCTCCAGGCCTCGTCGCAGAGCGCGGCCGGGAGCGCGTCGGTGGCGAGCACCTTCACCGCGAAGACGAGCGCGCCGCCGAGGTCCTTCGAGACCCGATAGGCGAAGTCCTCGCCGAACGCGATCCGGTACAGCTCGACGCCGATCGTCCAGGTGGCCTGAGCCGCGGCGAGCGGCGGCCAGTACGCGGCGATGACGCCGAGGCCCGTGGTGAACAGATCCGCGCTGATGCGCTCCCGCGCCTCGAGCCGGCGGATCGGGTCCGTCTCTCCCTCGTACCGGTAGACGTCGTAGCCGACCGAGACGGCGCCGGTGGCGATCGCGAGCGTCGCCCCCGTCCGCTCCCCCGCGAGCCGGGAGAAACGCGCGACCCGGCCGCCCTTCTCGACGAGACCATAGGCCACGACCGTCTTCGCCGCTGCCGTCGCGGTGGAGAACGCCGAGAGGCCCGTGAGGGTCGCCGTAACCGTCGCCTTCACCTCGTCCCCCTCCTGCACGGCGGAGACCGTGCGGCCGACCCCGACCACGACGGTCGCGACGCCCTGCGCCGCCTGGAAGCCGACCAGGGTCCGCCCCAGGGCCGGCGACCGCGCCCAGTGGTCCTTCGGCAGGCTCGCCACGGCCGCTTCGAGGGTCTTCGCCTGCCGCCACTCCTTCAGGCTGGTCGTGACCAGGGTGGCGCTCGCGCCGAGCGCACGCGCGCTCCCCGCGCCCTTCACCACCGCCGTCGTCATGCCGGAGACGACCCGGACGTTCCAGCCGCCCGCCCCGTCGGGGGCGCGTTCGATCCGCCGGACGGGGACGTCGGAGAGACGCGTCGCACCCCCTTCGGCCACGGGCCCCTCCACGAACGCGGCCTCGTCGGGGATGGGCTCCGCAAGGCCCCCGAGCTCCCGCAGCTCCTCCACGACGGACCGGGTGCGGCGGCCCGTGGGATCGTCCTCGAGCACGACCTGGCGCACGATCCCGGTGACCTCCGTGGGCGGGAGGACCGACACGACCTCCGTCCGGCCCGCGGCGCCCCTCGTGCGACGGACGGCCGTGAGCTTGAGCCACGCGTCGGGCCTCGAGGCCTCGTGCGGCAGGAGGCGGATCTCGAACGTCCCGAGCCCCGCGTCCTGGACCACGAAGGGCGCGTAGCCCTCCACCGTGGGCACCGTGGAGGGCCGCTCGAAGTGGTCCGAGGCGTAGAGTGCCCAGGCCAGGCCGAGGCCCTCGCACCGTTCGGGGGGGAGGCCCCGGACCTGGATCGCGAGGCGGAACGCGCGCCCGGGCCGGAGCTGGAGCGCCTGGACGAGGTACGAGAAGGGCGGCGGCCCCCCCGCGGCGCGCGCCGGCACCTCGAGGGGGACCCGGTTCATGAAGCGCGCGACGAACCAGCGCTCGACCTGGCGGTAGCGGAACTCGTACGACTTCGTCCGGCCGATCACGTGGTCCTCGAAGACCACCTCGTGGGTCACGCCGGGATCATCCGGCGCTTGGAATCTCCGCCGCTCCGCGTCGGACACCTCGAAGCACGTGAAGTCGCCCGTGGTGTCCCCGGACGAGACCCCGAGGCGGGCGAGCGTCCGTTCGCGGTCGAGGGTCGAGGCCTTCGTGCCCTCTTCGGTGAAGCGGCCCCGCAGGGTGCGGGCCGAGCCGAGGAAGCCGGTGCTCCAGACCTCCGCGGTGCCGTCCACGCCGAGGGCCCGGATCGGGAGCTCGGAGCGCAGCATGCCGGGCCGCTGCAGCGTCTCCCATCGCAGGGCCGCCGGCCGCACCGCGGGGGAGAGATCGAAGAGATCGTCCACGGAGTCGCCGTCGGTGTCGGGGAGGGAAGGGTCGGGCCCGGTGCGCGGGTCGGCGGGATCGGCGCGGAGGCGCAGCTCTTCCGCGTCCGTGAGGCCGTCGCCGTCGGAGTCCTCCACGGTCCGGCGATCGAGGACCGTCACCGGGAAGAACCGGGCGAGCTCCCCGCAGCGCAGGGTGAGCACGGCCGGACCCGGGGTGGACGGCGTTCGCCACGTGGCACCGGACACGGTGCCGGCCGAGGCGCCCGGCTCGGCCTCGGGCGGGCTCCAGACGAGAGGGACGTCCCGGTCGGTGAAGACGGGCTCGGGCACCGTCAGGGTGGCGGGCAGGTCCCCGCGGGCGCTCCAGGGGATCCGGACGATCCGGTCGGGCAGGGTTCGATCCGGGGTCCACTCGTGCACGAAGAGGTGATGCGCATCGCGACGGATCCGGGGCTCCATCGAGGTCACGGAGACGCGGTAGCCGCGGGGCCGTCCCGTGCCCAGGTCGTCCGCCCCGAGCCAACGCGCCACGGCCCCGTCGCTCGCGCGCAGCCCGAGCAGCCCGTCCGGGAGCGCGCGCAGGAGGAGCTCCTCGCCGCACCGCACCACCTCCTGCACGTCCCCCGCGCCGAAGTCCACCCGCGGGTGGCGCACCCAGACCTGCTGGAAGCTGCCGCCCACCGCCGTGGGCACCCGGTAGCGCGCGAGGGACTGCCGCCGCGCGGCCGGCTGCGCGTCCGGGTCGGTGTGCGCGAGGAGGAGGTCGCCGTCCGCCGACAGGTCCCGCGCGTGCACCTCGGTCCGCGCCGTCGGAACGTCGAGGCGGCCGAGGACCGTCCCCGAGTCGTCGAGGGCGACGAACGTCTCGTGGGTCGGTCCCGAGCGGGGACCGCCCGACCGCAGCCCCGCGACCAGGATGCGCCCCGAGGGCCCCTCCCGCGTGCGGGACAGCGTCAGGAACACCGGCCCGGCCGAGACGCCCAGCGCCGCACGGTCGAGCAGGCGTGCCGCGCCGTCCCGCCCGACGAACAGCAGGCCGCGCTCGGAGGAGATGTCGTCGTCGAACAGGACGGGGAAGTCATCCTGCACGACGAGGGGATCGAAGGGTCGCACCGCGGCGAGGTGCTCCGTCGCGACGGCGCCCGCACGCCACACCTCGGCTCCCGTCGTCGGCTCCAGGAGGGCGAGCACGAGGCGGGGGCCGGACTCCGCGGGCAGGGTGACGACGTAGAGCCCCCTGCCCCCCACGACGCCGACGAGCCGGCGCTGCGGGTCGGACACGCCGTCCCCGAGGAGACGTCCCGTGCGGAGATCGACGACGGCGCCGTACGCTCCGAACGCGTGGGGCCCCGAAGCGGGCGGGGTGATGCCCGCGCCCTTCCGGTGGAAGGCGATGGAGCGCCCGTCTTGCGCGAGGTCGAGCACGTGGAGGCCGACGTGCTCGGCCCCAGGCTCGAGCTGCCCCACGAGGGCCAGGCGGTCTTCGAAGAGCTGGAGCGACCGCCCCTCGCCCTCCGCCCCGCCATGGGGACGCTTCCACCCCTGGGTGAAGATGCCGACGCCCGCGAACCGCCGGGTGAAGAGGCGCGTGCCCTCCGGCTGCGCGTACGCGGTCACGTCCCGGTAGTCCTCCTCGGGACGACGCGGCGGCTTGGGGCCCGTGACGACCACGAGGTAGCGGTCGTTCTGGGCGGAGTCGTAGACGAACCCTCCGGGCTCGATCGCGACCACCGCCGCGCGCACGTAGGCCTCGGCCTCGGCGAGGCACCCGTTCGCGCCCGTCGCGCGCAGGACGTACGTGCCGGCCACCGACGTCGAGAAGGTCGCCTCCCGCGACACGACCGTGCCGTGGGCGTCGGTCCACGCCAGGTCGTACGGCGCCACGCCGCCCCCCACCGTCGCGGAGACCACCACCGTCGGGGTGAGCGGCGGGTCGAGGTCCCCCGCGACGGCCACGACCACCGTGGGTGCGTCCCGCTCGAGCTCGACGGTGGCGGCGGCCGTCTGCGCGCAGCCGTTCGCGCCCGTGACGGTCACGCGGTAGATGCCCGGCCGGTCCACGAGGATCGCGGGGCCCGTGGCGCCGGTGCTCCAGAGATAGGTGTAGGGCCCTTGCCCTCCGGCGGCCCGGGCCGAGAGGCGCCGCAGGTCGCACGCACAGGTCAGCGGCCCCGCGCCCTCGAGGACGACGGTCGGCGGTCCCGCGGTGGGCGGGATGGGGATCAGGACCATCGTCTCGCAGCCCACGGCGTCGCGCACCCGGAACGTCACGGCGGCCGGGGGCGTGCCGGAGAGGACCAGCTCCTCCGACGTCCCGAGCGCGTGGGCGCCGTCCGGGTCCGCGGCGTTCCGCCAGAGGAGCTCGTAGGGAGGCACCCCACCGGTGACCGTCGGACGGATGCGCACGTCCGGGCTCGCGCAGGGGGGCGGCTCGACGGGCGCCACGACCACGACCGGCGGCGACTTCGTCTCGCGAACGCGCAGGGTCGCCTGCGCGACGCCGCCCCGCGCGTCCACCACGCGGGCCCGATAACGCGCGCCCGCGGAGACCACGAGCCGGTCCCCGGTGCCCCCGAGCGCGGTGGATTCGCCGCTCGGCTCGACCCGGAACCAGCTCCGAGCGTAGGGCGTGGCTCCCCCGGAGACCTGGGCCACGAGCGTCGCGTCGGGCGCAAGGCAGGTGAGGGGCGCGACGGGCGCGATGCGCACGTCCGGTCGTACGCCCGACGCCGCGATCACCACCGAAGCCTCCGAGGACGCGTGGTCGGCGCCGGTGATCAGCACGCCGAGCTCGCCCGGGGCCTCCGCCTCGCGCGTGGCCCCGGGCTCGTCGTCGGACCAGGTGAACCGCACGGGGGCCGCGCCGCCCGAAGCGAGCGCCACGACCCGCACCGACGCGACCGTGCCGGAGAGGGGCCCCGCGACCGAGATGCCCGCGCGGGGCGCGGAGCCCTTCGCGAGGGACAGGCGCAGCTCCGCCGGAGCGGCCGCGCTCCCCCCGACGTCCGTCGCCGCGATCGACAGGCGCAGCAGCGTCCGCGTCACGGTGGGAGCCTGAACGCCCGTGACCACCACGGTGCCGGTCACGGACCTCGGGGCGCGCGCGTCCACGTCGCCGATCCCCGAAGGCCACGCGAGCGTGCGCGTCGCCGCCAGGCCGCCGTCACCGGACACCGTCACGACCACGTCCGCGGGTCTCACCGCCCGATCGCCGGCCACCGTGAAGGCGAAGGGCACGGTGGTGCGGCCCTCGTCCGTGATCGGCGCCGCGGGCCCGAAGCTCACCTCGAGGAGCCGGGGGGAAGCCACCTCCTCGATCGCCACCGTGTGGGTGGCGGTGGCGCTCCCGCGGGCGGGCGCCGAGGCGGTCACCGAGATCGCGAGCGTGGCGGGCGCGTCCGCGGTGAGGGTCCCGCGGAAGCGCACGCGCCAGGGCGGCCCGTCGTCCGCCACGCCGAGCGTCGCAGTGCGGGCGGGCACGTAGGGCCCCCAGTCCCCTCCGCGCCGGACGCTGCGCTCGATGGCCGCCCAGCCGGCCGTCACCGGCACGGAGACCTCCACGCCGAGCGCGGCGGCGCCCGCCGCGGGAGAGATGGCGGCCTCGACCTCGACGGCGGCGCCGCGCTCGCGCGCGACCGTCGCCGGTCCCGTCAGCGAAACCGACGGGTCGTCCGGCCCCGCGGACGCGCCGCGGCCCACGAACCCGCCACCGACGACGAGCCCGAGGAGAAGGGCAGTGCGTACCCAGGAGCGCATGGGAGGTCTCCCAGCCGCCGGGATCGGCTCCCCCATGATCGCGCCGCCACGGGCCGCCCCGCCGCCCTGCCCGACCGTCGCCCGCGGGCCTCCCTCCCCCGGCGCCCCCACCCTCCAGCGCTGCGGGAAGAATCGAGCCCGATCGGTCGGGAGCGCGTCGCCCCCGAATCGGGCGGGCCCGTGCCGCCCTCGACGAGTTCCTCACCGCCACGCACTCCCTGCCGCTGCCCCCCCGTACGGCGCGTCCTACGCCCGATTTCGCCGCCCGGGCCGGCGCGGCCCCCCGTCCGGTCGGAGGTCTCCGGGCGCCCTCCGGAACGCGCCTTGCGGAGAGGGGTCCGTCCGAAACTCGACGGTAGCCGTCTTGGCGAGGACGTTGCATCCCAAGACGGGCGCCAGCAGGCGCTTGGGACTCCGGCCGCTTCACCGTCGGGCACGCCCGAAGGATCCGGTCTGGGTCAAGGTCCACAAGGAGGCAGGTATGAATCCGCAGGTGCCGGCCGGAACGCAGACGACGACCTCCACGAGCGCCACCGCTCGGCTGACCCTGGACGGGAAGGACTTCGACCTGCCCGTGATCACCGGCAGCGAGGGCGAACGCGCGATCGACATCCGCAAGCTCCGCGACCAGACGGGCGCGATCACCCTCGACCCCGGGTACGGCAACACCGGCTCGTGCCAGAGCGCGATCACCTTCATCGACGGCGACAAGGGCATCCTGCAGTACCGCGGGTACCCCATCGAGGAGCTCGCCGAGAAGGCCTCGTTCCTCGAGGTGGCCTACCTCCTCATCTACGGGAAGCTCCCGAACAAGGCCGAGTGGGAGGCGTTCTCGGGTCAGATCACCCGGCACACGCTGCTCCACGAGGACATGAAGAAGTTCTTCGAGGGCTACCCCCAGCACGCGCACCCGATGGCCATCCTCGCGGCCATGGTCGCGTCGCTCTCGGCGTACTACCCCGACGCGGGCCCGGGCTCCGAGCTCAACATCACGCGCCTCGTGGCGAAGCTGCCGACGCTGGCCGCCTTCTCGTTCAAGAAGGGCGTGGGCCAGCCGTTCGTCTACCCGCGCAACGAGCTCTCCTACTGCGGCAACTTCCTCAACATGATGTTCTCGGTGCCCAGCGAGGCGTACAAGGTCTCGCCGGTGATCGAGCGCGCCCTGAACATGCTCCTGATCCTCCACGCCGACCACGAGCAGAACTGCTCGACCTCCACGGTGCGCATGGCGGGCAGCAGCCAGGCGAACCTGTTCGCCACGATCGCCTCCGGCATCGCGGCGCTCTGGGGCCCGCTCCACGGCGGCGCGAACCAGGAAGTGATCGAGATGCTCGAGAAGATCCGCGCCGACGGCGGCGACTACCAGAAGTACGTCGCGATGGCGAAGGACAAGAACTCGAACTTCCGCCTCATGGGCTTCGGCCACCGCGTGTACAAGAACTTCGACCCGCGCGCGAAGATCCTCAAGAAGGCCGCCGACGACGTGCTCGCCGCCCTGGGC
>CAZJJQ010000011.1:20259-20975 GCA_964546345.1 uncultured Planctomycetales bacterium | reverse complement strand
GTTCCTCGATCCTGTCAATCGCGTCGTAGGCATCCGTCACGAGTCCATCGGCCTCGTCCACCAAGCTCTTGGTTTCCAGGACCTGGCGGCAGACCCCATCCAGCGGCCGCCGGTTCGTGGACTCCCTGCGCTCGATCTCCCGCCTCAGACGATCGAGCCTCTCGAACGTGGCAGACAGTTGGGTCCAGGCGCCAGGCAGGGTCGGACCCGGCAGCATCGGCAGAACGGGTAGCCCTCCCATCCCCCGCGGAGGGGGGAGGCCTCGAATCTCTGCGTGCAGCGCGCTCAGGTGCCTCCGAAGGGCATCCGCCTGCGTGGCGCATTCGCTCTCGCGACGTGCTTCAGCGTCCTCCAGGACGGCTACCCGGCCGCGCAATTGCCCAATCTCGTCTTCGAGGGGTCGCCGGGCCTCGGCGAGTTGTCGGTCCAGGGTCTCAGTGAAGAGCGCCTCGACTTTGGCGCGGGCATCGGCGAGCTCAGAAGCCATCCGGGCTCGCGTCGCCCGCAGCTGGGTTCGCATCCGGCCTTCCACGGCGGTGTCCTCCGCCCATCGGTCCAAGTCGCCGACTGTGACAGCGTGGGCCACCTCGAGGATCTTCATCAGGTTCTCGAGGGCGAGCTTCGCGAGTGCGGGGGGCATGCAGAGTCCTCCTCTTCGGGGCCGCGGCCAGTGGGTGGAGTTGATCCTATGCATCGGGGGCCCCGTGCGGGGCAGC
>CAZJJQ010000011.1:19864-20249 GCA_964546345.1 uncultured Planctomycetales bacterium | reverse complement strand
CGCCTCACCTCCGGACTCCAGGACGATGCGGGCAGCCTCGATTAGGGGGCGCGGATCGCTCGCGGACTCGGCCATCGCGAGGAGCCGGCGGGCCAGCTCGACGGCCTCCGGGACTGACCCAGAAGCCCAAGATCGAGCCCAAGACGCTGCCGTGCCACTCGCGGCGACTCGGGTCTCACGCGTGGAACTAGCGGAGGGATCATGGGTTGCGCGCAGGGCGGCGACGGGGGCCTCGACGACTTCATAAGCCGTAGGTCCCTGGTTCAAGTCCAGGTGCCGGCATTTCAAAGCCCCCAAGGAGAAGGGAGGGCTCGTGCGCGCAGGCAGCGAGCGTTCCCTTGAACCAGGGACCTACAGGGGGTAGGTGCCGCCCGCGAGCCCTGCG
>CAZJJQ010000011.1:0-19764 GCA_964546345.1 uncultured Planctomycetales bacterium | reverse complement strand
CGCAGGGACGCGCCGCGCGGCCCCGGCGCCCTGGTTCAAGTCCAGGTGCCGGCATTTCCACGCCACTCGAGGAAACCAAGGGACCGGACGGGGAGGCAGAGCGCGTTCCCTTGAACCAGGGACCTACAGGGGGTAGGTGCCGCCCGCGAGCCCTGCGAGCGGAAGCGGCACCGGAGGGGGCGCGAGCCCCCTCAAGAGCGCGCCCCGCCCAGGGCGCAGGGACGCGCCGCGCGGCCCCGGCGCCCTGGTTCAAGTCCAGGTGCCGGCATCTCCACGCCCTGGCCTCCCAGGGCTTCGGGGGCGGGGACTTGGCGTGAGGGCCCCGAAGGCCGATCGGCATCAGAGCGGCAACCTTGGGGGCGTCGCCGGGGGCCGAACGGGCGCTGGGGGCGCGATGCGCGCGCGTGCCCGAGGCAGGCCTGCACTGGTCACCTCATCCACCAGGCGCTCGAGTTCGGCCAGGCGCTCCCGGGGGGAGACCCTTCGCACCCGTGTCGTCCGCGGATTCCTCGAGGGCGCCGGCGCGGCCCGGGAGGTCCTGCTCGGTCCCCTCCCCCGCCTGAATCAACTCCTCGGAGGCGACGATCCCGTCCACGAGGGAGATCCGCTTCGCCTCGCGGAACGCGTCGCGGCGTCCGGCGCGCACGTACACCGCTTCCCGGAGCAGGCGCGCAGCCAGCCGGTCGGAGACCTTGCGGTCCGTGGCCTCCAAGCTACGACCTCGATATCGTGCGCGGCGACACCTCACCGTCCCGGGGCACGAGTCGGGTCCGTGCGCGCTGGATCCGAGGCAGCGAGCTCGGCCTTCCAACGCGCAGCGCACGTCCTGAACGTCGGCTTCTCCCCTTCCGGCGCGCGCTCCTCCGCTTCCAGTTCGACGCGGATCGCCTCGTCGCGTGCACCCGTCAGCCAGAGCAGTTGGGCGAGTGTGTCGAGCACGGCTGGGGCTCTCCCGGACTTTTCAGCGGCGATCCGTGCCCAGCCGATCGCCTCACCTTGGTGGATCCACCGCTTCCTCTCGAAGCAAGCCCACGCGACCTCGTTCAGGGCAACTGGATCGTTGAGCGACGCCTCTGCCTGCCTCCGGAGTGCGCTCGCGATGGCCTCGTCGTGAACCTCGATCGTGAGCCGCTCGACCGCGACCTTGTCCCGTGGATCGGTCGCGACCGCGCGAACTGCGTCGAGGAATGCCAGCGCTCGGGTGGTTTCGAGGCCGACGAACGCACGGCCCACTCGAGTTGCGGCGGCCCCAGCGGAAGGCGTGTCCGCGAAGTCACGCACCACCGTCTCGGCCTCAGTCGCCGCCTCGGCCGATCGTCCTGAGTCCAGCAAGGCGCCGGCGCGTGCCAGGGCTACGCGCGCCTGAGTCGCCCGGTCCTTGCCCCTCGCGACGCCCACCAACTTCTCAAAGAGGGCAATGGACCCCGCAGGATCCGACCGTGCGAGGCGGGTTCCGAGGGCGAGCCCGGCTTCGATGCTCTCCGGTGCCTCAGCGTACCGCTGCTTGAGCATCGGAAGCGTGCCATCCCCGCGCCCGATCCGCTCGAGCTCGCGCAGGTAGTCAGGTGGGGGCAGGGGGCCTTCGATGCGATCGACCTCCGCCCCCTTGTAGTCAACGAGCACGAGAGTGGGGTAACCGCGAATCACATACTTTCCGAGAAGCGTCGGCTCGACATCGCCGTCGATGAGGATCAGGGTGTAGCCGTTGAGGAACTTCCTGATCGCCCCGTCCCGCAACACCGTGTCAGAAAGCACTCGGCAACCAGGGCACCACGTGGCGGCGAACAGCAGCAGCGGTGGGCGGCTAGCGGCTACCGCGCGCTTCATGCCACCCTCGTGGCCAAGGACGAAGGGGATACCGCCGAGGTGCTCGTCCCACTTCGCATGCTGGGCCGCGTCGCCACCCGCGGGAAGACCGGGAGGAGGCTCTTCGGAGCAGGAACCGCGAGTCGATAGGGATGAAACGAGGATCCAAGCGACGCAGACTGCAGCAAGGCTGCTACGCATGGGAACGACTCCACGGGCCCGCACGGGTGGCTGTCCGAGTATAGCCTGTCGTTGCCGCGCCCGAGCGGGGGCGTGCTGGTGAGACGGGGCTCTCGCCGGTCTCCGACTGTCCGGAGTACGACGGGTCTGGTGCTCGAGTTACAGGGTGACGCCGGGTCTGCGCTCGGAGCGGGCTGTTCTACTACCGCCCGAAATCTGCGCGCCGCGCGCAGGTTTCCGGCGGTAGTCACGGCGCCACGCGCCGTGATTCGGCTTCCCGTCGGCGGCCCCCCCGTGCTCCTTGGGTTGCGGGCGTCAGCCCGCGCTATGAAGTTCGTTCGAGGATCGCGTGACGCATCACGGTGCGCCACTCGCGCCCGGCTCGCCTCGACACATGGCTCCTCTCTCAAGCCGCATGGGCAGGGTCGAAACACCCAGCGTCCGTTTCGGCCCCTCGGTGGCCGGTGAGCGCGGCTGAAGCGATGGGGGCGACCACGGCGACGGGGAGGATGGGGTCCCCCGATTCCGCCCTCCGCCGAGCGGACGGACCACGCGGGGGAGCTGCGCCTCTCCCGCCCGCGATCCCCCGCGAGCTCTCCCCCCCGGCGCCCCCCCACTCCCGGTCAGGCTGCTCGGCGCCCGGAGGATCCTGCGCGAGCCCCGCGCCCGCCGCCCCGCCATCGGACGAGACCGCGGCCCCGGGTTCCACGCACCGGCAGCACGTGCCTCGCCGAGGAGATCGTGCGAGCATGCCCCGCGCCCGAGGACGCCCACGGGATCCAGATGCGTCGGAACGCCTCCCCCCCCGCCTCGCCGCCCCCTCGCCGAGTCCGGGCGGCGGGAGCCTTCCTCCACGAGCTGGCCAGCACCGCCCTCGACCACGGCATCGGACGGATGGCGGCCGCGATGTCCTACTTCGCGATGTTCTCGCTGCCCGCGCTGCTGGTGTTCGTCCTCGCCCTCGCCGGCCTCGGCTCGAGCTACGAGAGCGTGCAGGATCGTTTCCTGCGGCACGTGGACGAGGAGGTGGGCGCGCGGGGGGCCGAGGCGATCCGCGAGATGATCCACGCCGCGGAACGATTGCGCTCCGCGTCGCCGTCCGTGATGTGGCTCGGCCTGGGGAGCCTCGTGTTCGGCGCCCTGGGCTTCTTCGTCCAGCTGCAGGACGCGCTGAACGTCATCTTCCGGGCGGAGCAGACCCCCTCCCGCGGCCTCCTCGCGACGTTCAGCTGGAGGCGGGTCCTGGGATTCGCGATGACGGCCGGCATCGCGGCGGTCCTCCTGCTCTCCCTGGCGTTGAGCACCCTGCTCGCCGCGTTCGGGGAGCATCTGGCGGACTGGGTCCCGGAGGCGGCCCCCACCGTCCTGGCGGGCCTCGACCTCGCCGTCAACACCGGCCTCGTCACGCTGCTCTTCGCGGCGGTGTACCGCGTGCTGCCCGACGCGCCCCCCGCCTGGCACGATCTCTGGCGCGGAGCGGGGGTTGCGGCGGCGTGTTTCTCCTTGGGGAAGTACGGCCTCGGCGCCTACCTCGCGAAAAGCCGGCTCGCGAGCGGGTACGGGGCCGCGGGCCCGTTGATCGTGCTGCTGGCGTGGACCTACTTCTCCGCGCTTCTTCTGCTCACCGGGGCCGAGATCGCCCGCGCGCGCGCCAGGGCGCGCACGCGACGCGCCGCCGCGCCCGCAGATTGCCCGGGGACCCCGCCAAGGGGGTGACACTCCGGCTCGATTCCAGGCGCGGGGGAATTGCCGAGCGCGGGCCCCTCCCAACGCCGGCCCGACGGGAGTCGCCACCGAGGAGAATTGGGCGCGAAAGTTCGCGGATGGCGGATGCGGATTCCGGCCCCCTGTGCCCCCCCCGGAGGAAAATTGCCAGGAAATTCCCCCATCGCCATGGGGAGGAAGGAGGAGAGATGACCGGAGTGTGGGTACATTGTCGGCCGACTGGTCCGTACTCTTTTCCCTGGAGCTCCATGAACAGGCCCATCGACAGTGTGAAGGATGCGATCCGTACCCTGCACGAGCACATCGGCGCGCTCGGCGTCGCCGCCCAGGAGGCCGCGGGGCTCCTCCGCAAGGCGATCGGTGACGCGATCGACGAGATCATCGGCGGGTGGACGCCCAAGAAGCGGCCGGGTCGTCCGGCGCGCGCGCTCGCCGTGAGCGCTGCCCCGAAGGCGAAGCCCGGACGCAAGCCGAAGGCCGCGGCGAAGCCCGCGAAGGCGGCGAAGCCCGCGAAGGCGGCGAAGGCCGGCAAGGGTGGCAAGCGAGGCGCGAAGCCGGGCGGCCGGCAGCTGAAGAAGTTCCTCGGACTGAAGGCGTACGAGGCCTTGGACGACGAGGTCCGGACCCGGGGTCGCGCGGGCCACACCGCGCGCCGGGATCAGTGGCACTCGCTCTCGAAGAAGGAGCAGGCCGACGTGCTCGCCAAGGCCGGGATTCACGCCACCGCGAGCGCCTCGGGC
The DNA here is from genome assembly GCA_964546345.1 of uncultured Planctomycetales bacterium. GTDB lineage: Bacteria > Planctomycetota > PLA2 > PLA2 > JAEUHO01 > JAYTCP01. The sequence goes on along the minus strand of CAZJJQ010000011.1, from coordinate 15,313 downwards.
TCCGCGAAGGCTCCGCGCAAGGGCGGCAAGGTGAAGGCCTCCGCAGCAGCGCCCAAGGAGGAGGCCGCCGCCACGTAGCGGCCACGGGCGTGCTGCGCGTAGGGGCGCCTCCATCGGGGGGCGCCCCCACGCAGATGCCCCCGCGACGACGAGGCCGGCTCAAGAAGGGGGGCAGCGGCGGACGTCCAGGGAGCGACAGGTTGGAGTTCGAGAGCAGGGGAGCACCGGCCTGGGGGGCGCCGGGAGCACTTCTGTCCGAGCGTTTTCTGGGGAAATCGGGTGGAACGACGCCGTTCAGCGACCCGTACCGCCTCCCCCCCGGCGGAACGCGACTCGGGACGAAAGCCCCGCATGCCCGGTTGCCATCCTCCAAGGACGGGAACCCACCATGGAACGGCAGGGAAGGTCCCAGGCACCGATCCCGAGGCGTTGAGGACGAAAGACTGAACGTAAAGGTCCCTCGCCCGGTGTTGCAGGGGACCGATGCAACGCCCGGGACAGTTCCGTTGCATCGCTGGTCCGGTCGTTTCCATGCCCTGGGCTGAAGGCCCTTGAATCGCGGGAATTCGCGCGAATTCCGCCGATTCGCCCCGCCACGCGACCCTGGCGCGCCTACGCTTTCCATGTCGCCCGTGCCCGTCTCGGGGGCCTCGGCGACGCGGAGGACTCCGATGCGCTCCTTCCCTCGAATCCTCACCTCGCTCGCGGCCGTCGCCGCGGCGCTCGTCTCGGGCCTGTCGGTCACCGCGTGCGGCGGCGGTGGCACCGGCAGCCTCTCGAGCGGGTCGCTCGTCACGATCTCGACGGCCGCGGTGCCCCCCGGCGCGACCGGCCAGGCGTATGCCGCGCAGCTCGAAGCCGTGTTTCCGCATCCGCCGGGCCTGTTCATCGTCAGCGCCGGGCGCCTGCCTCCCGGGCTCTCGCTCGACCATCTCACCGGCGCCATCACGGGCTTCCCCCGCCAGCTGGGGCGGTTCAACTTCGACATCTCCGCCCGCGACGGCCTCGACACGTCGATCCCCTCGCCGGGGGACCGCACGTTCTCCGAAGCGGTCAGGTCCTACACCCTGGACGTCTCCCGAGGAGCGCCGAACCTGCTGCCCCAGGCCGTCCCCGCCGCGCAGTACCGTCGCGCGTATCAGTATCAGCTCGACATCGCCGGCGGAACGCCTCCCTACGAGTTCTCGCTGACCCACGGCACGCTGCCGGCGGGCATCACGCTCGGCGCGGACGGCCGCCTCGGCAGCTTCCCGACGCAGGCGAACGCGGCCCAGGGCGTACCCTTCGAGTTCGACGCCCAGGTGAAGGACGCGGCCGGCCTCGTGGACACGGGCCACTTCGCGCTCAGCGTGACCGTTCTCCCCCTGATCATCCTGACCTCGGCCCTCCCCGAAGCGGCCCAGCACTTCCCCTGCAACGTGCGGCTCGAGCTCGCCTCCACGGGAGGGGGCGAGCCGATCACCTGGTCGCAGGTCCCGCCCACCGGCTCGGAGATCGATCTCGCGAGCATCGGCATGGAGGTCTCTCCGGATGGCCACGTCTGCAACTCCGCGGCCTACGCGGGTCCGACGGCCGTAGGCACCCACACGTTCTCGGTGCAGGTGACCGACGAGGCCGGCCAGGTCATGACCCGGCAGTACACTCTCACGGTGAACCCGGGCCCGGTGCTGACGGGCATCACCCCGAGCCGCGCCTCCCAGCCGGGGCCGTTCGTCGTGACCGGCGCCAACTTCCAGCCCGGCATCAGCCTCACGTTCAAGCCGGGCCCGAACGAGGTGACGATCACGCCGACCTTCGTGAGCCCGACCGAGCTGCGGTTCTCGAACGCCCCCTCCGCCCCCGGCGGCGCCGGCGGCGCGACGCCCGTGATGGCGAAGAATCCCGATGCCGGCTCCGACACCCTGAAGGACGGCTTCGTCTTCCCCGCGACGACCGTCGCCTTCGGCACGAAGGGCTTCCTCGCCAGCGACGTGTCCAGCACGGGCCTCGACTGCGCCGACGTGGACGGGGATGGGTTCGCGGACGTGGTGCACTGCGGCAGCGCCGGCATGTCCGCCTACGCCGGGAGCGCGACCAGCACCTCCGCGGGGCTCGTCTACCACCACAACCTCTCCACCTCGCCGCCGACCTTCGACACCCTCGTGCTCGACGCGAGCAGTTTCTACGACGTGAAGCTCGCGGACGTGAACCTGGACGGCAACCTGGACGTCGTCGCCCTCGAGAGGGGAAGCGTCCGCGTGTTCCTCAATGGGGTCGGAGGCGACCCGCGGGGGACGTTCTCGACGGGCCCGGTGTCCGCGCTCCCCAGTGGGATCGCCTGGCCCTCCGAGATGACGATCGGTCGGTTCGACGGCGACCTGCTGCCCGACCTCGCGTTCGGCGTGCCGAACTACCCGAACGACAACGTGTCCGGGGCGTGCCACCTGATGCTCGGGGACGGCTCGGGGGCCTTCCAGACCGTCGCGTCGGCGGTGGACACGATCACGAACTCCTACGGAGTCATCTCCCTATGCTCCGCGGACTCGGACGGCGACGGCCGGGACGAGATCTGCGCGGGCGTGGGCAAGAACCCGTACAGCGGCCCCATGTGGAACCACAACGGCCCTGCGATCGACGGCAGCTTCTCGGCCTGGGCGGGACGGGGCGGGCCGATCTCCAACCCGGCGTACGGCAGCACGACCGGCATGGTCGCCGCCGACTTCGACGGCTCGGGCGTCAAGTCGGTGCTGGCCGTCATGACCGGCGCTCCGGCCTACAGCGACGTCCGCACGATGAGGCTGTTCTCGGGCGCGGGCTTCTCGAGTGAGACGGCGATCCAGGCGCCGCAGGAGGTGACGAAGTGCCTCACGGCCCTCGACGCCGACTTCGACACGAAGATGGACTTCGCGGTGTCCACGAGCCCGGCCAGCGTGCAGATCTACCGCGGCTCCACGCTCACGAGCGTGATCACGCTCGACCTCACGGTGGGCACGCCCACCGTCTCGGCGCCGCGAGCGGGCCGCCTCGCCACCGGCGACCTCGACGGCGACGGACGTCCGGATCTCCTCGTGACGACCTCGTACTGGGCGTCCGAAGGCATGGCCGCGAGCCACGGCTCGTACTACGCGCTCGACGCGGTGGGCGACGGCGGGAGCAAGGGCGTCGTGTTCTTCCTCAACACGTCGAACTGACGTACGGGACCCGCCCGCCGGCGGACGCGCCGGCGGGCGGGTGTGGCGTACACACGGCGGAGCGGGTGGCCGCGCGCTGGAGGAAGGGACGGTGTGCGCCGACGCACGCGTGCGTGGAAGAGTGCGGAAGCGCACGCTCCGCACCGCGAACCGGGGTGGGCATGGGACGAAAGCCCCGGATCCGACGTTGCGGTCCGATCGTTCGCGCGAATCCGAAACCGGGGGTGATGGGCTTGGGAGGCGCCGGAAGGCGTGATGGGCGATGTAAAGCGCTTGCGGGCGACATCGCACGCTGGCTCGTGCGGAGTCCGAGAGCGAGGCCGTCTCGGTGGAATGTCGGTTGCCACGCCCTGGACCAAAGGGCCCGCAGAGGCCCGTAAACGCTGGAATTCTAGGGTTTTGTGCGTTGTCTACCCCGCAGGTCGTGCCTACATTCCCAGCGTCGCCCGGGACCCTGGGCTTGGTCCCGTCGGCACGGAGGATCCGATGCACGCTTCCTGGCGCTCTCTCGCTTCGCTTGCCACGCTGGCCACGGCCATCGGGGCGGGCCTCCTGGCCGCCGCCTGCGGTGGCGGGGGCTCCGGCAGCTTCTCCAACGCGTCGCTCGTCACGCTCACGACGACGTCGGTGCCTGCGGGCTTGACGGGCCAGCCGTACTCCGCGCAGCTCAGCGCGAACTTCCCCCACCCGCCCGGCCAGTTCGTCGTGAGCGCCGGGCGCCTGCCCCCCGGCCTCGAGCTGGACAACCTGACGGGGGCGATCACCGGCTTCCCGCGCCAGCTCGGTCGGTTCAACTTCGACATCTCCGCGCGCGACGGCATCGACCCGTCGCTGCCTCCGAATCGCGACTCCACCTACTCCGAGGCGGTCCGGTCCTACGCGCTCGACGTGAGCCTGGGCACCCCCAGCATCCTGCCGCAGGTGATGCCCGCGGCGCAGTACCGCCACTCCTTCCTCTACCAGGTGGTCGTGGCCGGCGGGACGCCGCCCTACGACTTCGCGCTCACCGGTGGCACGCTCCCCGCGGGGATCACCCTGAGCCAGAGCGGGCAGCTCGGCAACTTCCCCACCCAGGCCAACGTGTCGCCCGGGGTGCCGTTCGAGTTCGACGTGCAGGTGACGGACGCGCAGAACAAGACCGACAGCGCGCACTTCGCCCTCAACGTCGTGGTGCTCCCGCTGATCATCCTCACGTCCGCGGTGAACGAGGGCGCCCAGAACTTCCCCTACGACGCCAAGCTCGAGCTGGCCTCGAGCGGCGGTGGGCAGCCCATCACCTGGTCGCAGGTCGCGCCCGGCGTCGGGGAGGTCGCGCTCAGCACGATCGGGATGGAGATCACGGCCGACGGCCACCTCCGCAACGTCTTCGGGACGCCGGGCCCGTCGTCGATCGGCACCTTCAAGTTCACGGTGCAGGTGACGGACGAGGCGGCCCAGGTCTCGACTCGCCAGTTCACCCTGAAGGTCAACCCCGGCCCGGTGCTCACCTCCATCAGCCCGAACCGCGGCGCGATCCCCGGCCCCTACGTCGTGAACGGCGCGAACTTCCAGCCGGGCGCGACCCTCGTCTTCAAGCCGGGCCCGACGGAGGTGACGGTCACGCCGGCCTTCGTGAGCTCGACGCAGCTCCGCTTCAACACGGCGCCGGCGGCACCGGGCGGGGGTGGGGTCGCGGTGAAGGTCGTCAACCCCGACTCGGGCTCGTTCACCAAGCCGGGGGCGTTCGTCTTCCCGGCCTCGACGGTCTCGTTCGGCACCAAGGGCTTCGTCACGAGCAGCGTCTCGAGCACGGGCCTCGACTGCGCCGACGTGGACGGGGACGGGTTCGCCGACGTGATCCACTCGGGCGCGAGCGGGATCTCGACCTACTCCGGGAGCCTCGTCAGCCAGACGGGCGGGCTCCTGTACCACCACAACCTCGGCACCGTGCCGGTGACGTTCTCCACCCAGACGCTCGACGCCGGCAACTACTACGACTGCAAGTTCGCCGACGTGAACTCCGACGGGAAGCTCGACATCGTGGCCCTCGGCCAGAGCCAGATCCGCGTCTGGCTCAACGGCGTGTCGGGCAACCTGCTCGGGACCTTCTCCTCGGTGCCCGGCTCCACCCACGCTTCGGGCTTCTCGTACCCGATGCAGATGACGATCGGGAAGTTCAACGCCGACGCGTTGCCCGACGTCGCCTTCGGCGTGGGCTACTACCCGAACGGCGGCGCCTCCGGCCGCGTCTACACGATGATCGGCAACGGCGCCGGCTCGTTCACGCTGGTCGGTCAGGCCACGACGTCGATCACGAACTCGTACGGGGTGGTGGCGCTCGCGGCCACCGACACCGACGGAGACGGCCGCGACGAGGTCGTCGCCGGCGTGGGCATGGGCTACGACTACCAGGGCCCGCTGTTCAACTACAACGTCACCACGTCCACGGGCGACTTCTCAGGCTGGCAGCGCCGAGGCACCGTGCTGACCCCCTACTACTACGGGACCACCACCGCGGTGGCCACGGGCGACTTCAACGGCACCGGCTCGAAGGACATGATCGGCGTGATGGTCGGAGCCCCGAACTACATCGGCGGCCAGTCGTTCTTCATGTTCTCGGGTGCGGGCCTGACCAGCTCGGTGCAGCTGTCCAACCCCGGCGGCGACACGAAGGCCATCGGCCTCGTGGACGCGGACTTCGACACCAAGCAGGACTGGGCCCTCTCGACCCGCCACACGGGCCTCGAGATCTGGACCGGTGCGGCGCGCGCGCGCGCCGTGTCGCTCGACGTCAGCGCCGGCTCCCCCGGGGTCTCGACCCCGAAGACCGGCCGCGTCGCGGGCGGCGACCTGGACGGTGACGGCCGCGCCGACGTGCTCGTCACGACGTCTTACTGGACGTGCGAGGGCATGGGCGCCTGGCAGAACTACTACTACTACGAGCTCGGCCTGATCGGAGACGGCGCCAGCCGGGGCTTCGCCTTCTACCTGAACACCTCCAACTGAGGCACCGGCGGATGGGCCGGCCCCGAGGCCGGCCCTCCCGCCCCCTCTCCGGGGGTCAACACCCCTCCGAACGCCGGCGGATCCCGCCGGCGTTCCTCGTTGCAGGGGGGGGCGGCGCCGTAGGTAGGCACACCGAAACACCTCCCCCCGGCATCCCTGCCCCCCCCTCGGCGCGAGGCGCCCCGGGACAGTTCCCCGCCGCTCCTGGGACGGCGGCCTGACGGGGGATGCGACCCCGGGGACCCAGGGATCGTGAAGCAGTCGCCATCGGGACGTACGGGCTCGCTTTCGGGGCTCGTGCCGAGCGGCGGCTCGTCGAGGTATCGGGGTCCAGATACGATCTCCTCGCCGCCGCAGGTCGTTTTCCTCACATCGGTTACGTCACTCGGCCTTGCGCGAGCCTCCGAAATCGAGCCCGATCGGTCGGGAGCGCATCTCCCCCGCATCGGGGGGGCCGTGACGCCTTCTACGATTTGTTCGCAGCCTCCCAGTCAGTTCAGGCCGGGCGAGGCCGGCCCCCGCAACCCCACGCGAAGGCAAGTCCGCCCAAATCCCGCAGATGACAAGGACTTCTTGCCCACAGATAGGGACTTTAGTCCCGATAACTTTGCATTTGCTTTTGTAAACAACGGTCCTAAAGTCCCGCATCAGACCGGGCATAAAGTCCCGGATCCCACCGGGAGCCTCACGATGGACCGCCTCGTACGTCGCCTGCGCGTCCTCCGTCCCATCCTGCTCTGGCTGCCCGCGGCGCTCCTCGCCGCCGGTTGCGGCGGAGGCGGCGCGAAGGACTTTAGCAACTCGTCCCTGGTCACCCTCTCCACGAGTTCCGTACCGGCCGGGGCCACCGGGCAGCCCTACGCCGCCCAGCTGACGGCCGAGTTCCCCCACCCCCCCGGCAGTTCGTGGTCAGCGCCGGGCGGCTGCCCACGGGGCTCGAGCTCGACAACCTGACGGGTGCGATCGCCGGCTTCCCCCGCCAGCTCGGACGCTTCAACTTCGAGATCTCCGCGCGAGATGGCCTCGATCCGACCCTACCCCCGGGTCGGGACGTGACCTTCTCCGAGGCCGTGAAGTCCTTCTCGCTCGACGTCAGCCTGGGTACGCCCAACATCCTTCCGCAGGCGATGCCCGCCGCTCAGTACCGGCACTCGTTCCTCTACTCCATCGACGTCGCCGGCGGGACGCCCCCGTACGCGTTCACCGTCGAGGGCGGCACCCTGCCTGCCGGGATCTCTCTCAGCCCGACGGGCGTGCTCGGCAACTTCCCCACCCAGGCCAACGTCGCGCCCGGCGTCCCCTTCGAGTTCGACGTGAAGGTGACGGACGCGCACAACCAGACCGACACGGCGCACTTCGCGCTCAACGTCGTGGTGCTGCCCCTCATCATCCTGACCTCGAACGTCAACGAGGCCGCGCAGAACTTCCCCTACGACGTCCAGCTCGAGCTGGCTTCCTCGGGCGGCGGCCAGCCCATCACCTGGTCGCAGGTCCCCCCCACGGGCAGCGAGGTCAACCTCGCCTCCCTCGGCATGGAGATCTCGGCGGACGGCCACCTGCGCAACTCGATCGCCTTCCCGGGCCCCACCACGATCGGCTCCCATGCCTTCACGATCCAGGTGACCGACGAGGCCGGTCAGGTCGCGACCCGCCAGTACACGCTGAAGGTCAACCCGGGTCCGGTGCTCACCGGCATCTCCCCGGCCCGCGCCGCGCTCCCCGGCCCCTACATCGTCACCGGCTCGAACTTCCAGCCGGGGGCCACGCTCGTGTTCAAGCCCGGCCCGACCGAGGTGACCATCACCCCGATCTTCGTGAGCCCCACCCAGCTTCGCTTCAACAACCCACCCACGGCTCCTGGGGGCGGCGCCGTCGCGGTCCGGGTGGTCAACCCCGACACGGGCGACTTCACCAAGGCCGCGGCCTACGTGTTCACCGCGACCACCGTCTCGTTCGGCACGAAGGGCTTCGTCTCGAGCAACCTCTCGAGCCGCGGCCTCGACTGCGCCGACGTGGACGGTGACGGCTGGGCCGACGTGGTCCACGCCGGGGCCTCCGGCGTCCAGGGGTGGTCCGGCGGCACCGTCAGCTCCTCCGCGGGGCTCATCTACCACCGCAACCTCGCCACGACCCCGGTCACCTTCGGGAGCCTGACGCTCGACACGGTCAACTTCCACGACTGCAAGTTCGCGGACGTGAACTCGGACGGCAAGCTCGACATCGTCGGCCTGGGCGCCACCCAGATCAAAGTGTGGTTCAACGGCGTCTCGGGCAACCCCCTCGGCACGTTCTCCGCGGGCCCGGTGACCGCGCTCCCGAGCGGCTTCTCCTTCCCGTCCCAGATGACGATCGGGAGGTTCAACGCGGACGCGCTCCCCGACATCGCCTTCGGCGTCGCCTACAACGGTGGATCGGGGACCACGGGGCGCGTGTACACGATGATCGGGAACGGTGCGGGAGGCTTCACGGCCGCCGGTGCGGCGACCAGCCAGCTCAACAGCAACGGAGGGTCGCACGGGATGAACACGCTCGCGTCCGGCGACTCGGACGGCGACGGCCGGGACGAGATCATCACGGGCACCGGATTCAACCGCGGCTACTACCAGGGCAACGCCGCGTACCACGTCGCGACCGACACCTCCGGGAACTTCGGCACGTTCGCCACCCGCGGGACGGTCACCAACCCCAACTACTACTACTCCACGATGGGCGCCGCCTCGGGCGACTTCCTGGGCCTCGGGACTCCGACCGTGCTCACGATCACGACCGGCACCTACCAGTACTACGCGGGCAACGCGTTGTTCCTCTACTCCGGCGCCAACTACTCCACGGTCACCAGCCTGGGCGGCCCCACGTCCATCTCGAAGTCGATCGGGACCCTGGACGCGGACTTCGACACCAAGACGGACTGGGCCATCTCGACCAAGCCGTCCTCGGTCGAGGTCTACCGGGCCTCGTCCCAGGCCAAGGTCGTCACGCTGGACCTGTCTGCAGGCTCTCCCAGCGTCGCCGCCCCCGTCTCGGGCAGGATCGCGAGCGGCGACATCGACAACGACGGCCGTCCGGACCTCCTGATCACGACCTCGAGCTGGCTCGTGGAGGGGATGGGCTACATCTACGGCTCCTCCTACAACCAGGCGATCTCGGGAGATGGCGGGGCCAAGGGTTTCGTCTTCTACCTGAACTCGTCGAACTGACGCCTCCGACGCGAGAACCCAACCCCGTCCGGGCGTGGCCGACCGAGGGACGACCGGCCCAGCCGCCCCGCCTCGGCAGCCCTCCCCCGGCGCCTCGGTGGTCCGAGCGCCAGCACTTCACCGCCCCCGGTCCCCGGCGAGGGACGGGCGTCCTAGGCGGGGCCCCCTGCCCGCCCTCCCTCCCCATCGAAGGGGCTGGCGGGGGGGGGGAGCCCCCCCGGCACGGCACTACGTGACCCGGGGGTAGGGAATCGCATGCAAGGTTGCCAGGCCTTCCGACTCCGAACCAAGGACCTTCGTCCCGACAACTTTGTAGTTGTGTTTGCAACCAACATGTCTAAAGTCCCGGGGTCGGCCGAGACCTTGGGCTTGGTCTCGGACCGTGGAGGTCCCTGATGCGCACGTTCCGCCACGCTCTTCCCGCGTTCGTGCCCTTGGCGTCCGCCGTGGGCCTCGCCCTCCTCGCCGCCGGTTGCGGCGGCGGTGGTGCGAAGGACTTCAGCAACCCGTCCCTCGTCAACCTCTCCACGAGCTCCGTACCCGCCGGCGCCACCGGGCAGCCCTACGCTGCCCAGCTGACGGCCGAGTTCCCCCACCCGCCCGGGCAGTTCGTCATCAGTGCAGGACGTCTCCCGCCCGGCGTCGAGCTCGACAACCTGACGGGCGCGATCACCGGGTTCCCCCGTCAGCTCGGCCGCTTCAACTTCGACGTGTCGGCCCGTGACGGGCTCGATCCGAACCTTCCGGCCAACCGGGACGTGACCTTCTCCGAGGCGGTGAAGTCCTTCTCCCTCGACGTCTCCCTGGGTACCCCCAACATCCTCCCCCAGGCGATGCCCGCCGCCCAGTACCGGCACTCGTTCCTCTACCAGATCGACGTGGCGGGCGGTACGCCGCCGTACGCCTTCACCCTCGAGAGCGGCACCCTGCCCGCCGGCATCTCGCTGAGCCCGACGGGCGTGCTGGGCAACTTCCCCACCCAGGCCAACGTCGCGCCCGGCGTCCCCTTCGAGTTCGACGTGAAGGTGACGGACGCGCACAACCAGACCGACACGGCGCACTTCGCGCTCAACGTCGTGGTGCTGCCCCTCATCATCCTGACCTCGAACGTCAACGAGGCCGCGCAGAACTTCCCCTACGACGTCCAGCTCGAGCTGGCTTCCTCGGGCGGCGGCCAGCCCATCACCTGGTCGCAGGTCCCCCCCACGGGCAGCGAGGTCAACCTCGCCTCCATCGGCATGGAGATCTCGGCGGACGGCCACCTGCGCAACTCGATCGCCTTCACGGGCCCCACGACGATCGGCTCCCATGCCTTCACGATCCAGGTGACCGACGAGGCCGGCCAGATCGCGACCCGGCAGTACACGCTGAAGGTCAACCCGGGCCCCGTGCTCACCGGTATCTCGCCCGCGCGCGCCGCGCTCCCCGGCCCCTACATCGTCTCCGGCTCCAACTTCCAGCCGGGGGCCACGCTCGTCTTCAAGCCGGGTCCGAGCGAGGTGACGATCACCCCGATCTTCGTGAGCGCGACCCAGCTGCGGTTCAACAACGCGCCCACGGCGCCGGGCGGCGGCGCGGTCGCGGTCAAGGTCGTCAACCCCGACACGGGCGACTTCACCAAGGCCGCGGCCTACGTCTTCACGGCTACCACGGTCTCGTTCGGCACGAAGGGCTTCGTCTCGAGCAACGTCTCCAGCCGCGGGCTCGACTGCGCCGACGTGAACGGCGACGGATGGGCCGATGTGGTCCACGCCGGCGCCTCGGGCGTCCAGGGTTGGTCCGGCGGCACGGTGAGCTCGTCCGCAGGCCTCCTCTTCCACCGCAACCTGGCCACGACCCCGGTCACCTTCTCCACACTCACCCTCGACACCGTCAACTTCCACGACTGCAAGTTCGCGGACGTGAACTCGGACGGCAAGCTCGACATCGTGGGCCTGGGCGCCACCCAGATCAAGGTGTGGCTCAACGGCGTTTCGGGCAACCCGCTCGGCACGTTCTCCGCGGGTCCGGTCACGTCGCTGCCGACGGGGTTCTCCTTCCCCTCCCGCATGACGATGGGCAAGTTCAACTCGGACGGTGTCCTCGATATCGCGTTCGGCGTCGCCTACAACGGGGGCTCCGGCTCCACCGGCCGCGTCTACACGATGGTGGGCAACGGCTCGGGCGGCTTCACGGCCGTCGGCGCGGCGACCAGCCAGCTCAACAGCTTCGGCGGGTCGTACGGGATGAACACCCTGAGCTCGGGTGACTCGGACGGCGACGGCCGGGACGAGATCCTCACGGGCGTCGGATTCAACTACGGGTACTACCAGGGCAACTCGGCCTACTACGTCCAGACGGACACCTCGGGCAACTTCGGGGCGTTCGCCACGCGTGGAACGGTCAAGAACCCCAACTACTACTTCACGACGATGGGATCGGCCTCCGGGGACTTCCTCGGCCTCGGGACGCCCACCCTGCTCACGGTGACCACCGGCACCTACTCCAGCTACCCCGGCAACGCCCTGTTCCTGTACTCGGGCGCCAACTACGCGACCATCACCACCCTGGTCGGGCCCACCGTGACCTCGAAGTCGATCGGCACCCTCGACGCGGACTTCGACACCAAGACCGACTGGGCCATCTCCACCAAGCCGTCCTCCGTGGACGTCTACCGCGCCTCCTCGCAGGTGAAGGTCGTGACCCTCGACCTGTCCACCGGCTCCCCCTCCGTCTCCTCCCCCATCTCCGGCCGCATCGCGAGCGGCGACGTGGACAACGACGGACGCCCGGACCTCCTCGTCACGACCTCGAGCTGGCTGGTGGAAGGGATGGGCTACATCTACAGCTCTTCCTACCAGCAGGCGATGTCGGGGGACGGTGGAGCCAAGGGCTTCGTCTTCTACCTGAACTCGTCGAACTGACCCCTACCCCTCCCACCCCCCGGCACCGGGGGGTGAGAGCTCCCCGGAGACGACCCGCCTGCCCCTGGGCTGGAGGCCGTCTCCGGGGGGGCCTCCCGCCCTGCGGCGGGTGGCCCCAGACCGAAGTCTGCGCACCTGGGACCACGGTCCTGGAAAGCACCTTCCTCGAACCAAGGACTTAAGTCCCGACAACTTGCCAATTGCAAACCCTGCATCGACACACTAAGGTCCTCCTTGTCCCGCGAGACCTGGGCTTGGTCTCGGCGGCGAGGAGACCCCCCCGATGCACGTTTCCCGGAGAATCCCCCAGTCGATCGCGACGATTGCTGTGGCCAACGGCGCGCGCCGGCTCGCCAGCGCCTGCGGCGGCGGCGGCAAGGGCGACTTCACCAACTCGTCGCTCGTCACGCTCGGCACCGCCTCGGTGCCTGCGGGCGCGACGGGCCAGCCGTACGCGGCGCAGCTGACCGCGACGTTTCCTCACCCGCCCGGTCAGTTCGTCGTCAGCGCGGGTCGCCTCCCGCCGGGCGTCGAGCTCGACAACCTGACCGGCGCCATCACGGGTTTCCCGCGCCAGCTCGGTCGGTTCAACTTCGACATCTCGGCGCGTGACGGCCTCGACCCCACGCTGCCCCCGGGACGCGACTCGACGTTCTCCGAGGCGGTGAAGTCCTACGCCCTCGACGTCAACCTGGGTACGCCGAACATCCTGCCGCAGGCGATGCCGGCCGCGCAGTACCGTCACTCGTTCCTCTACCAGATCGACGTCGCAGGCGGGACCCCGCCGTACGTCTTCACGCTGGAGAGTGGCACGCTCCCGGCGGGCATCTCGCTCAGCCAGACGGGCGTGCTCGGCAACTTCCCCACGCAGGCCAACGTCGCGCCGGGGGTGCCCTTCGAGTTCGACGTCAAGGTGACGGACGCGAACAACCTCACGGACACGGCGCACTTCGCGCTGAACGTCGTGGTGCTGCCGCTGATCATCCTCACGTCGAGCATCAACGAGGCGGCCAAGGACTTCCCCTACGACGTCCAGCTCCAGCTCGCCTCGAGCGGCGGCGGCCAGCCCATCACCTGGTCGCAGGCGACTCCGGGTGTGGGTGAGATCAGCCTCGCCTCCATCGGCATGGAGATCACCGCCGACGGCCACGTGCGCAACACCTTCGCCTCGCCCGGACCCTCCACGGTCGGGACGCACAAGTTCACGGCGAAGGTGACGGACGAGGCCCTGCAGGTCGCGACCCGTCAGTACACCCTGAAGGTCAACCCGGGTCCGGTCCTCACCGCGATTTCCCCCGCGCGGGCGTCGCTCGGCGGCCCCTTCACGGTGACGGGGTCGAACTTCCAGCCGGGCGCCGTGCTCGTCTTCAAGCCGGGTGCGTCGGAGGTGACCATCACCCCGACGTACCTCAGCGCGACCCAGCTGCGATTCAACAACGCGCCGACCGCCCCGGGCGGCGGTGCGGTGCCGGTCAAGGTGCTCAACCCCGACACCGGTGCGTTCACCAAGCCCGCGGCCTTCGTCTTCACCGCCACCACGGTGGCGTTCGGCACGAAGGGCTTCCTCTCGAGCAACGTCTCGAGCATGGGCATCGACTGCGCGGACGTCACGGGTGACGGCTTCGCAGACGTGATCCACTGTGGTGCGACGGGTGTGCAGGGCTGGTCGGGAGGCCCGGTCAGCGCGAGCGCCGGCCTGCTCTTCCACCGCAACCTGGGCACCACCTCCCCGGTGACGTTCTCCTCGCAGACGCTCGACGCGGGCAACTTCTACGACTGCAAGTTCGCCGACGTGAACTCGGACGGCAGGCTCGACATCGTCGCCCTGGGCCAGACCCAGCTCAAGGTGTGGATCAACAACCCGCTCGGGACCTTCACCGCCGGGCCCGTCTCCACGCTGGCCTCGGGCAACTCGTATCCGAACCAGATGACGATCGGCAAGTTCAACGCCGACGCCATCGTGGACGTCGCGTACGGCATCTCCTATCCCGGCGGCTCCGGCTCGACGGGCAAGGCGTACACGATGATCGGTAACGGGTCGGGCAGCTTCACCCTCGTCGGCCAGGCGACCAGCCAGCTCAACAGCTTCGGCGGCTCGTACGGCGTGCCCGCCATCGCCTCGGGTGACTCGGACGGCGACGGCCGCGACGAGGTCATGACCGCGGTCGGCTGGAACTACGGCTACTACCAGGGCAACGCCGCGTACTACAGCCAGACCGACACGTCGGGCAACTTCGGCGCGTGGGGCACGCGGGCCACGTTGACGAACCCGGCGTACTACTTCACGACGATGGGAGCGTCCTCCGGCGACTACCTCGGCCTGGGCTCGCCCCAGATCCTCACACTCACCCAGGGCACGTACTCCGGCTACCCGGGCAGCGTGCTCTTCCTGCACTCGGGCGCGAACTACTCGAGCAACGTCTCCATCGCCGGCACGAGCGAGATCGCGAAGCGCGTCGACAACATCGACGCCGACTTCGACTCCAAGATGGACTGGGCCGTCTCGTCGAAGCCCGGGCTCGTGTACGTGTATCGCGCCTCGAGCCAGGCGAAGGTCGCCTCGATGGATCTGTCGGCCGGTTCGCCGAGCGTCTCCAGCCCGACCTCGGGCCGGATGGCGAGCGGCGACATCGACAACGACGGCCGCCCCGACCTGCTCGTCACCACGTCCAGCTGGATCTGCGAGGGGATGGGCTACATGTACAGCTCGTCCTACAACCAGGCCATGTCGGGCGACGGCGGCAGCAAGGGCTTCGTCTGGTACCTGAACGCCTCCAACTGACGATCGCCGCCCGCGCGGCCTGACGGCCCGCGGGCTCCCTCCTCGGGGCGGGACCTCCCGCCCCCTCTCGAACGCCGGCGCCATGCGCCGGCGTTCGTCGTTACCGCGGATCCCGGCCAGGGCGCCTGGGCGACGCGCGGCCGGGGACCCTCCCTTCGACCGCCACGAAACCGGACGGCGCTCGCGATCCTCGGGGGGGGGAGGCGGGGGGCGGCGGGGGCAGGGGGCCTCGGCGGTGGGGGGCGCCCCCCCCACGCCCCCCCCACGGGCGGTGCC
>CAZJJQ010000010.1:11812-21373 GCA_964546345.1 uncultured Planctomycetales bacterium | reverse complement strand
ACGATCTCCCCTGCGGCCCTGGGCGCGCTCGGGAGAGCCCTCGACGATCCGAGCGGCGACGTGCGCTGGCGCGCCACCTGCGCGCTCGACCGCCCGGAGGCCCGTGGCGCGGAGGCGGCCCTGCGCGGCCGGCTCTCCGACGCGGTCCCCGACGTGCGCACCGCCGCGGCGGTCGCGCTGACGACGATCGGCGCGACGGGGGACGACGTCGTCGGAGCGCTGACCTCGGCCCTCCTCGCGACCTCCGTGCGCACGGGAACGGGCAACGTCCTCTCGTCCCTGGAGGAGTGGGCCGGGCCCCGCTGGTACCTGCTGCCCGGCCAACCGATGCCCTCCGCACGCCTGGCGGCGGCGTTGGGACGCCACGGGCCCGCGGGCGTCGCGGCCGTGCGCAAGGCGACGAGCGGAGCGGACATCGAGGCGCGTCGGCTCGCGGTGGCGGTGTACGACGCGGCCGGCCCGGCGGGCACCGAAGCCCTCGTCACCGCCCTGGCCGATCCCGACGCGGACCTGCGGAGCGCCTCAGGCCAGGCCCTCGCCCGTCGCGGCGACGCGCGGATCGAGGTCGTGGAGATCCTCGCCCGACGGGTGGGTGAGGACTGGATCGTCAACGGCCGCATCGAACGCCTCGACCTGCTCCTCTCCCTGGGCACGGACGCACTGCCCGCCGTCCGCGCCCTGCTCCGCAAGGGGGACCCGGAGCTCCGCCCGGGCCTCGTCGCATCGTTGGTGACGCTCGGCGAGCGCGCAGCGCCCGCCATGCCCGAGGTGCTGCTCCTACCGGACGGGATCGAGATGCTGCCCGCGGAGCACACCTCGAGCACCTCCCTGTTCGAGAAGGCGGTCCGTGCCATCGGCCCCGCGGGGGTCCCCGGGCTCATCGAAGGGCTCCGCTCCGACGACGCCGGGACGCGGGGGCGCGCGTTCGCCGCCTGCCGGCTCCTCGGGCCGGCGGCGAGACAGGCCGTTCCCGTCCTGCGCGAGGCGCTCCTGGCCAAGCGCATCCCCGGACTCGAGGACGTCGCCGTGGACGAGGCGCTCCGCCCGTGGCAGTAGGCGACAGGTCCCGGCGCACCCGCGCCCCGGGCGGCCGCCGGCAGCGAGGAGCATCACCCTCATGAGCACTCCGCAGGCGACGACGCCCGGCAGCCCGCCGAGACCCCGGGGCGAGGGCCCCGGCCGCTTCCTGTTCATCCTGCTGGGGCTCGCCGCCGTGGTGGGCTACCAGTCGCTCCGGGGCCGGAAGGACCCGCCGGCGCCGGAGCGCATCGTCGGCACCTGGCTCCAGATGGGCGTGGGGAACGACCCCGCCACGCGCCGCACGTTCACGAGCGACGGTGCCGCCTCCCTCGAGCGGCTGACGGCGGCCGAGGTGACGTCCGCGGAGCGCTTCCGGGTGGAGTCCCGCCGGGACGGGACGTACACGTTCACGGGCGACGACACCCTGACGGTCACCTTCGGGGACGGCGTGGAGGAGACCTGGACGGTCCAGTTCCCGCGCGCGGGCTCGATCCACCTCGGGGGGACGGGCCTCCAGGGCGGCACCTTCGTGGATGCGTCGTCCCTCCCGTCCTACGCGCCCACCTCGGCGCGGTGACGGGACGGGGGCAGCCCCCGGAATCCTTGACGAATCTCACCTCGACCCGGGTCTACGGTGCAGCCCCCCCCGAGAGCCCGATGAACGCGGCGGAGCGACCGTTGCCGGAACGGCTGGCAGCGGGCGACGCCGCCGCGTTCGCCGAGCTCTACGACGCGTACGTGCCCGCCGTCGCCGGCTGGCTGTGGGCGCGCACCGGGCGGGGGGACCTCGCGGAGGACGTCGTGCAGGCCGTGATGCTGCGTTGTGTCCGCCACCGGGAAGCCCTCGCGGGCGTGCGCGACCTCCGGGCGTGGATGTTCGCGGTGGCTCGCAACGAGTGGCGGCGGGCGGTCCGTCGGGCTCGGCGCAGCGCGGCGCTCGACGGGCCCGCGGCCGAAGCGCTCCCCGCGCGCGCGGACGAGGCACCGGACGGCGAGGAGATGCGCGGCCTCGTGGCCCGCCTGCGGCCCGAGCGGCGGGAGGTGGTCGTGTTGCACGCGTGGCATGGGCTCACGTTCGCGGAGATCGGCAGCGTGCTCGACACTTCCCCGAACACCGTGGCGAGCCGGTGGCGCCTCGCCCTCGAGGAGCTGGGTCGGGCTTGGGAGGCGGGGGGCCATGGACGAGGCTGAACTCCTGCGCCGCCTACGGGCGTCCGCGCCGCCGAGCCCCGCCGTGGGCTCTCGCGGCCGGGTCCTCGCGTCGGTCGCCACGGAGCTGCGACGCCCCGCCCCGGCGCTCGACCGGATCCTGTCCCATCGCCCTCCCTGGATCGTAGCGGCGCTCCTCCTGACGGCCCTGGGGGCGGGCATCCTGGCCCAGGAGGCGTCCAGCTCGCGCAAACGGGCCGAACGAGGAGCGGAACGACGGAGCGGTGCGCCGGACGTGAGCTCGCCCCGCAAGGGCACCGTCCACGAGCTCGCGGGCATGGACACGCGCCCCCGCTCGTCGGGGGAGCCGCTCCCTTCGACGCCGCCCGCGTCGGCGCCCGTGTACGGCCCGTGGGGGGTGAGGCGCTGGTTGGAGTCGCCCGAGGGGAGGGAGCTTCGATGATCCGGCTCGGGCGTTGGCCGAGGCGTGTGCTCTTCGGCGTCGTGGCCGTCCTCGCCCTCTACGGGATCGCCCGCCTCTGGGTCGGCGCGGTCGCCTCGTCGCGGCTCGAGACGGAGCTCGCCCGCATCCGCGAGGCGGGAGAGCCGCTGACGCTGGCCGCGGCGCTCCCGACGATCCCGGAGGCGGAGAACGCGGCCCCGTTGCTCGCCGAAGCATGGGCACAGGTGAAACAGGGGGGAGAGGAGGCGCAGGTGGCGGCCTTCCAGGCCGATCCCGCGACGGCGCCGGAGGCCGCGGTCGTTGCGGCGACCGCCTGGGTGGAGCGCAACGGCCCCGCCCTCGAGTCGCTCTCGAAGGCGCTCGCGGCGCGTCCCCGCTGCCGGTTCGGGGCTCCGACGCGTGCGGCGGACCTGCGCTTCGAGGAGGTCCCGGGGCTGCACGCGCTCGCGCGGCTCGCCTCCACCCGCGCCCAGCTGGCGGCTCGACGCGGCGACGCGGACGCGGCCCTCTCCGACGCACGAACGCTGGACGCGCTGGGGGAGCGCATCGCGCAGTCTCCCCTGCTGCTCCATCGGCTCGTCGGGAACGGAGTCCAGGCCGTGGGCCTCCGCGCGATCGAGCAGGCGCTCCGAAGAGGCCGTCCGTCCGAGCGGGCGGGTCGCGACACCGAGCGGGCGCTCGGTGCGTCGGCGCCGATCCGGCTCGACCGGGCGGTGCTCCTGGCGGAACGCGCCTACGGCTCCGAGCTGTTCGACCGTGCGGCCGAGGACTCGCGGGCCCTGGAGGCCATGATGTTCCTGGGCCCGGAGGGATCGAGCTGGCTCTGCGCCCTCGCGCCCGGGCCCGCCCTCGCGTTGGACCATGCGCGCTCGCTTCGGCTGTGGGCGGAGGCGCTGCCGCTCGCGGGGCGACCGTGGAGCGAGGTGGGGTCCGCCTGGTCCCGGCTGGAGGCCGACGCCCGGCACCGGAGCCCGTGGTACGCACGGGCCTCGAGCGCGGGCATCTGGACGCTCTCCTTCTGCGCGCGCAAGCTCGCCGCGCACGAAGCCCGCCGGCAGCTGACGAGGCTGGCCCTCCGCCTCGAGGCTCTGGAGCTCGCCACGGGCGCCCTCCCCGAGCGGCTCGACGAGCTGGGGGCCCCCCTCCCGGGCGTCGATCCGTCGAGCGGCCTGCCGTACGTCTACCGACGGACGGAGGAGGGACGCGGCTACCTGCTCTACGCGTTGGGCGCCAACGGGCAGGACGACGGCGGCGCCGAGGAGGACGCCCCCAAGGTGCCCCGCGGCGACGACATCGCGGTGCGCCGCCCGGCGCGGTGAGCCCTCCGAAGGAGAGGAGCGCGGCGATCCCACGACGGGCCACCCGATCGGACGGCGCCCAGGCCACCACGGCGCGGCGTGGCTCCCTCCACGGGCGTCGGCGCGATGCCCTTGCCCAGCCCGACCTGTTCATGAAGGACGAGGCCGACGAAGGCGCCGATCGCACGGCATGCACTCGTCGGGGCCCACACATGCGGCCGGGGCGCGAAGCGAGCCCGACGATCGCGGGTTCTCGCCACCCGCCGAGGAGGGACCGCTTCGCGGGTGCGACTTCGGCACGCAGGTGAGCCGTAGGATGCGCCCGGGCCGCAGGCGCGGCCCCGACCTCGTCCCCTTCATGAAGGGGTCGGGCGAGGCGCTCAGCCCTTCCTCGGCACGTCCTCCACGAACAGGACGTGGCGCGCAACCGCCGTTCGCTCGAGAGCGTTGGAGAGGCGGCGATCCGCCGTCACGAGGGCGACATCGAGCGCGATCGCGAGCGCTACGTACAGCGCATCGTAGACCGAGCGGGAGGTCCACGTCGCGAGGTCGAGGGCGCCCTCGAGCAGGTCCGCCGTCGGATGGACCGTCAGCGGTGCGGCGAGGATCGCGCGTGCGATCCGACGCGTCTCGTGGGACGCGAGCTCCCCTCGGGTCCTCTTCTTCCAGAGGATGTTCCCGGCCTCGGCCTGGAAGAGATCGGGCACGTGGAGCTCGTGGCCGGGTGCGAGCAGCCGAAGCGCGTCTTCGGTGTGGACCTCGGGCACGTACCACTTGAGCGCGACGCTCGCGTCCACCACGTAGACGCTCACCGCCGACGATCCTCTGCCTGCGCGGCCCCGCTGTCGGAGCCCTTCCGGACCCTCAGCACCGCCCGGATCCGATCCGCCACGATTCGTGCGTCGAGCAGGTCGCCCTCCGCAGCGGTCTCCAGGATCGCCTTCAGCTCGGCCTGCAGCGATCGCCCGTGCCGACGCGCACGCGCCTTCAGGCGTTCGAGGATGGCGGGCTCGAGGCTACGGACGAGGACTTGCGACACGGGAGAGGCTCCAGGATGGTCGCTAGCGAAATGATAGCACCCGCGCGGCGCCATCTCCTTCGCGGCCCCGGCGCTCCGAGCGAGGGCCCGCCGGGGGACGCTCTCGAGGAAGGGCGCCCCGCGGTCGCGGGACGCACGGCCACGGAAGGGTCGGGCCCCTACCGTCGCCCGCCACCGCCCCGCCGCCCCCACGCGGCCGGCTGGTTGCCCTGGTCCCACACCGACCACAGGGTCTGCATCGGCACCACACGCCCCGGCTGCTCGCGGGCCAGGTCGTGCGCCTCGGACGGATCGCTCGCGAGGTCGAACAGCGCCGGCGGCTCGCCCTCCCGTTCGACGAGCTTCCAGTCGCCCACGCGGACCGCGCGCTGCGGGCCGAACTTCCAGTACAGGGCCGGGTGCGTCCGCGTCGCCAGCTCGCCCTTCAGGTAGGGCAGGAGGCTCACGCCGTCGAGCCGCGCCTCGGGCCCGACCGTGGCGCCCGCCGCCGAGAGTATCGTTGGCACCACGTCCAGCGTGGACACCGGGCGGTCGTAGGTCGCGCCGGCGGGGACGCCGCCCCCCTTCCACCGCATCGCGAACGGCACGCGGATGCCCCCCTCGAACACCTGCGCCTTGAATCCACGCAGGATCCCGTTCGACGACGACGTCTGCGGCGTCGGGCCGCCGTTGTCGCTGACGAACACGACGAGCGTGTCGTCCTCGAGCCCGAGCCGGTGCAGCGTCTCGAGCACCCGCCCCACCCCGTCGTCGAGCGCCGACAGCATCGCGGCGAACGTCCTCCGCTTCGGATCCGGGATCGACGCGAAGCGCGCGAGCAGCGGATCGGTCGCCTGCAGCGGCGCGTGGACCGCGTTGAACGGCAGGTAGACGAAGAAGGGACGCTCCCTGTTCGCCTCGATGAACGCCGCCGCCTCGCTCGCGAACGCCTCGGTCAGGTACGGCGGCGCCTCGACGGGCGTCGCGCCGCGCAGGATGGGCGCCGCCTGCTTCCTCGCACCGGGCAGGTACGGGTGCGCCCCGCCCAGGAAGCCGTAGAACGCGTCGAACCCGCGGTCCGGCGGGGTCAGGCCCGCGGCGTAGCCGAGGTGCCACTTCCCGAACATCCCGGTCGAGTAGCCCAGGGCCTTCAGGCGCTCGGCCAGCGTGGGCTCCGCGCGCGGCAGGCCGAACTCGGCGGAGGCGCGATTCTCGGGCCCCGGGTTGTGCTCGAAGCCGAAGCGCTCGCCGTACCGGCCCGAGAGCAGCGCCGCGCGGGTCGGCGCGCACACCGGGCACGTGACGTAGCCCTGCGAGAAGCGCACTCCTCCCGCCGCGATCGAGTCGATGTGCGGCGTCGGGACGTCCTTGCCCCCCTGCATGCCCGTCTCCCCCCAGCCCAGGTCGTCCGCGACGATCAGCACGAGATTGGGACGACGGGACGCGGTCGGGGGAGCGCCCCCCGGCGCGGGGACCGGCGCGTCCTCGGCGAACGCGACGGGGGAGGCGGTCAGGGCGAGGAGGAGCCAGCCCGCGAGGAGGGGCAGGGGGCGGCGGGGGCGGGGAGGGGTCGCCATGGCGGCTCCGGGCGGGGTCGGGGGCTCGGGGTCCCTTTGATACCCCGCGTGCGCCCGGCCGGTCTCGCCCGCTACGGCGCGACCGCGTACTCCCGGATTTCGGCCCCCTGCTCGCCGCGATGCGGCACCGCCACGTAGAGCGTGCCCGTCGCCGGCACGAACAGGGACGTGCGGGCCCCCGCGGCGGTCGGCACCTGCGCCACCCGTTCGTAGCGGTCGGCGTCGTGCTGCGCGACGACATCGACGAACCCGGCTCCGCACGAGAGGAGGAACCGGTGGCGCGCGCGATCCTCGAAGATGTCGTCCACGTCGCCGGAGATCTCGAGCGAGGCCACGACGCGTCCCGCGTCCTTCGGGCCGGGCGTCGTGTCGAGCACGAGCAGCCGGGCGGGCGCACGGCAGCCCACCAGGAGGCGCTGGTGCGGCTCGTCGAAGGCCATCGGGAAGTTCGCGCGGGCGTCCTTGACCGGCCACGTCGAGAGGACCTTCGCCGCGACCCGATCGATCACGGCGACGTGGCCCGCGCCGGGAACGTTGACGAAGACGCGGGGGCCGCCGGCCTCGAGCTGGAACGACTCCGGGTGCGCGGAGAGGGGCACGCGGGAGACGACCTTGCCCTCCACCACGGTCGCGAGCCCTCCGTCGCCGTAGCCCACGAAGAGGCGGGCGGTGCCGGGCTCCATGCGCAGATTGTCCGCGTCGGCGCCGACCGACAGAGGCGGGAGCGCGTCGAGGGTCTTCCCGTCGAAGCGCCGCAGCGTCCCGTCGCCGCCGCTCGTCACGACGATCTGCCCCGAGCCCGGCAGGATCGCGATGCCCTGGGCCTCCGGGATGCCCTTCAGGGAACGTGCGACCTTCCCCTGCTCCAGGTCGATCACCTCGACCGAGTCGTTCCCGAGCGCGGCCACGACGAGCCGCTTGCCGTCGGGATCGATCGCGAGGTGATCGATGCGGCCCTCGACGCCGGGCAGGGGAATCGTGCGACGGAGCGTGAGCGCCGCCGGAGGGTCCGAAGGGGCCCCGTTCGCCCGGGATGCCCCGAGGAGCGCGGCGAAGGCCAGGGGGATCCAGGCACGCACGGGGCCAGGATAGCGGTCCGCGCCGGCGGCGCACCCGGACCGGCCCCCGCCGCCCCCGGGATTCCCTCCCGACCGCTCCGCGGGTTCGACGATGCGCCGCTTGCCATCCCCGTCCACGGACGCGCGAAGATGAGCGTTTCTCTCATCTCTCCGACACTCCTGAAACCCGCAACCCAAGACGAGCGGGCGGGTTCAAAGTGATGTCGCCCAGATCCGAGGTGGTGTCCATGTCCGCAAGCCGCAGGTTTCCCTCCCGTCCCCCGCTCGTCGCGGCGCTCTTTCTGGTGCTCGTGGCGCTCGCCACGGCGCCTGCGGGCCGCGCCGAGGATCCGCCCCCGACCGCGGGTCGCAAGCCGCGGCTTCCGGCGGACGGGCCCGTGGCGGCGCTCTCCCAGATCCTCGGACGCCCCACCGATCGCTCGATCACGCTCAGCGTGCGATCGGCCGTGGGGATCGAGGCCTACGTCGAGTACGGGACGGCCGCGGGAACCTGGTCGGGCAAGACCGAGCCGCGCACGCTCGCCGCCGGGACCCCCGTCGAGCTCGAGATCGCCGGGCTCCAGCCGAACACGCGGTACGCGTACCGCCTGCGCACGCGCCGGGCCGGAGAGACGGCCTTCGCCGAGGGGGCTGCGTGCGCGTTCCAGACGCAGCGCGCACCGGGCTCGACCTTCACGTTCTCCCTCCAGGGCGACTCGCACCCGGAGCGCGAGGGCAAGATGTTCGGGCCCGCGCTCTACGCCCAGACCCTGCGCAACGTGGCGAAGGACGCGCCCGACTTCCACCTCACCATGGGCGACGACTTCAGCATCGATCCGCTCATCGAACGCGGGCAGCTGAGCCAGGCCCACGTGGACGCCGTCTACGCCCACCAGCGCGGGTACCTGGGGCTGGTCGGGAGCTCGTCGGCGCTCTTCCTCGTGAACGGAAACCACGAGCAGGCCGCGGGCGTCCACCTCGACGGGACGGCGGAGAACTGCGCCGTCTTCGCGGGACGCGCCCGCGTCGCGCACTACCCGCTGCCCGCGCCCGACGGCTTCTACCGCGGCGACGCCCAGCCCGTGGAGCACATCGGCCTGCTGCGCGACTACTACGCCTGGACCTGGGGCGACGCCCTGTTCGTGGTGCTCGACCCGTACTGGCACTGCAGCGTGCTGGTGGACTCCGACGTCGGCGGGAAGCGGGGCGGCAAGGGAGGGAAGGGCGGGAGGGCCGAGGACGGCCCCGGCGGCGGCGAGGGCGGGGGCATGGCGGGCGAGGGGGGCGGCGGACGCAAGGCAGGCATGTCGGAGGACGGCGCGGGAGGCGGCATGGGCGGCATGGGGGCGGGCGACCCCGGCGAGGAGAAGGGCGGCAAGCGGGGCCGTGACCTCTGGGACGTGACGCTCGGCGACGCCCAGTACCAGTGGTTCCGCGAGACGCTCGAGGCGAGCCGGGCAAGGTACGTGTTCGTCTTCGCGCACCACGTGCTCGGCACCGGCCGCGGCGCGATCGAACGCGCCGGCACCTTCGAGTGGGGCGGGACCGACCCGCGGGGCAAGGCCACGTTCGCCGAGAAGCGCCCCACGTGGGAGCTGCCCATCCACCAGCTCATGGTGAAGCACCACGTCGCGGTCTTCTTCCAGGGCCACGACCACCTGTTCGCACGCCAGGAGCTCGACGGCGTCGTCTACCAGGAGGCGCCCAACCCCGCCGACCCCACCTACACCGCGTTCAACCGCGCGGCGTACCAGTCCGGCGACCTCTTCCCGAACTCGGGGCACCTCCGCGTGACCGTCTCGCCCGAGACGGCGCGCGTCGAGTACGTGCGCTCGGTCGTCGCGGGCGACGAGGCCCGCGCCGGCGGGAGGAACGGGGACGTCGTCTTCGGCTACACGGTGAAGCCGCGTAGCGTCGCGGCAGTGACGAAGTGAGGGTCTCCGGCACGGGGCGGAGGATGGCCATGTCCCGACGCATC
>CAZJJQ010000010.1:9498-11712 GCA_964546345.1 uncultured Planctomycetales bacterium | reverse complement strand
AGGGCTGCGTCGAGTGGCGGCCGGCCGAGGCCAAGGAAGCCCGCCGCACGCCCTTGCGTGCGTACGCGAAGGACACCCCCGTCCCCTCGACCCTGGACGGGCTCACCCCGGACACCGCGTACGTGGCACGCCTCCTGACGCGCCGCGCGCCGGCCGAGGATCTCGTGCCCGGCGAGGAGCTCTCCTTCCACACGCAGCGCGCTCCCGGGCGAGCCTTCACGTTCACCGTGCAGGCCGACTCGCACCTCGACGCCGGCACCGACCCGGCCCTGTACGAGCGCACCGTTCGCAACGTCGCCGGCGACCGGCCCGACTTCCATGTCGATCTCGGCGACACTTTCATGACCGACAAGCACCGGGACGACTTCCACGCGGCGCTGCCGCAGTACGTCGCACAACGCTGGTACTTCGGCCTCGCGCGCGTGCCGACGTTCCTGGTGCTCGGCAACCATGACGGCGAGACGGGGTGGCGGGATCGCGGTACGGCCGACGACATGCCGCACTGGTCCAACGCGCAGCGCAAGCTGCTGTTCCCCAACCCCTCCCCCGACGGGTTCTACACGGGGAACGAGGCCCGCGACGCGCTCAACGGCCTGCTCGAGAACTGGTACGCGTTCGAGTGGGGCGACGCGCTGTTCATCGCCCTGGACCCCTTCTGGAGCACGACCCACCGCAAGGGCCGCGACGCCGACCCGTGGTCGTGGACGCTCGGCGACGCGCAGTACCGCTGGCTCGAGAAGACGCTGTCCACCCGGCGCGCGAAGCTCCGCTTCGTGTTCATCCACCACCTGGTGGGCGGGCGCGGCCCCGAGGCCCGCGGCGGAGCCGAGGTCGCACGCAGCTTCGAGTGGGGTGGCCGCTCGGCCGACGGCAAAGAGGAGTTCGCGGCCCGGCGCCCCGGCTTCTCCGCCCCGATCCACGACCTCCTCCGCAAGGCGGGGCCGACGGTCGTGCTCCACGGGCACGATCACTTCTTCGCGCACCAGGAGCTCGACGGGGTCGTGTACCAGATGGTGCCCCAGCCCGGTCACGCGATCGGGGACGCGGCGAAGATGGCCGCGGAGTACGGCTACCTGTCGGGCGACTTCCTCTCGAGCCCCGGGCACGTGCGCGTGCGGGTCGCGCCCGACGCGGCCACGGTCGAGCTGGTGCGCTCGTCGAAGGCCGGGCCGGCGGAGAACGGGAAGGTCGCGTTCTCGTACCGCGTCCCGACCGCCACGAGGTGATCCCGGCGCCGCCCCCGCCCACCACCCGCACACGACCCGGCCCCCGCTCCTCGAGGAACCCCATGCGCATCCTGCTCACCGCCCTCCCGACCCTTCTCCTGCTGCTCGTCGGCGCGGGACCTGCGATGGCCCACGACTGGCACGCGGCACCCGCGGCCCCGCACGTGCACCGGGATCCCGACGGACGCGGGGGAGGAGGCGATGCCGTCGCGGGGACGGGATCCGACGGGGCGCACCGGCACGCCCTGCCCGACGAGGCCCTGGGCGTCGGGGTGCTGACGCTCCTCGCGGCCGGCGCCCTGCTGCTCGCGAGGCGTGCGGCGACGACCCGGGCCGCGGTCGCCCTGCTCGCGGGAGTGGGACCGCTGGGCGTGGCCGCGCTCGCCCTTGCCGCCGACGACAAGCAGGAGGTCCCGGCCGTCCAGCGGCACTTCGAGCCGTTCAAGGCCCGACTCGAGCTGCGCCACGACGACGACTGGCTGTACGTCGGGTCGAACGGCCTGCCGGACCACCCGATGATGGTCGGCATCCGGTCGTGGCAGCAGCAGGTGCCGTTGCCCCAGCCCTACACGGGCGGCAACGCGTGGCAGATCCCGCTCCATCCGAGGCTCGCGGAGAAGCCGATCTCGGGGAAGACCGCGCTCTACCGCGGGGCCATCGCCCTGGCGGTGAACGGCGTGCCGATCTTCAACGCCCTGAACAACCGCGGGGAGGACGCCTACCTCGCCGGCGAGCTCGACGAGTACGGCGGTCACTGCGGCCGGGGCGACGACTACCACTACCACGTCGCGCCGCTCCACCTCGAGACGGTGGTCGGCAAGGGGAACCCCATCGGCTACGCGCTCGACGGCTTCCCGCTCTACGGAACCACCGACGCGAACGGGAAGGAGCCGAAGGACCTCGACGAGTTCAACGGTCGCACGGAGAAGGACGGCTACCGGTACTACTCGACGAGGACCTTCCCCTACGTCAATGGGGGGATGCGGGG
>CAZJJQ010000010.1:0-9398 GCA_964546345.1 uncultured Planctomycetales bacterium | reverse complement strand
GCTACCGGTACTACTCGACGAGGACCTTCCCCTACGTCAATGGGGGGATGCGGGGGGTCGTGGCGGTCCGGGGGGACGCGATCGACCCGCAGCCGCGGGCCGCGCCGATTCGCCCCGCGGGCCGTCCCCTGCGCGGCGCGAAGATCACCGCGTTCACGCGGGACGACGCCAAGAAGGTCTACACGCTGACCTACGTCCTCGAAGGCAAGGCGCGCTCCGTGAGGTACGCGATCGGCTCCGACGGGGCCTTCGTGTTCACGTTCACCGACGGAGATGGGAAGCAGACGACGGAGACGTACCACCGCAGGGCGGGCGGTGGAGGCCCCCCGTCCGGAAGGGACGAGGAGCCGCCCCCCCACCCGGGCGAGCCGCGGCCGCCCATGCCGGCGGCGGCCGCGACCTTGAAGGTCACGAGCCCCGCCTTCGCGCCGGGCGGGAAGATCCCGGTGGAGTACACGGGCGACGGCGAGGGCGTGTCCCCGCCGCTCGCCTGGACGGCGGGGCCGTCGGGAACGAGGTGCTACGCCCTCGAGGTGTGGCACAAGCCGTTCGAGGACGGGGACGAGGTGAAGTCGTACTGGGTGCTCTTCGACATCCCGGCCGACGTGAGGAGCCTGCCCAGGAACGCGAAGGACGTCGGCAGGGCGGGCACCAACGACAAGGGCAGGACCGACTACGACCCGATGAAGTCCAAGGGCCCGGGCGTGAAGACGTACCACGTCACCGTGTACGCCCTGTCCGCGCAGCCGACGTTCTCCTCGGAGCGCGTCACGGCGTCCGACCTGCTCCAGGCGATCCAGAAGACCACCCTGGCCGTCGGCACCCTGGACTACACCTACGAGCGTGGGAGGAGATGACCGGGTCGGGCACGGTCGTGGATCCGGAGTCGGCCCCCGCCGCCCCCACGAGTCCCGACCCCCGTTCCCCCGGGTAGCGTCCTCGTCATGCGCCCGATCCTCGCGTCCCTCGTCCTCGTCCTCGCCACGTCCTGCGCCTCCGGCAGCCGGGGAGCCTCCCGCGGCGCGGCCGGCGATGCCGAGCTCGACGTGGACGGAGTCCGCCGCACGTACCGGCTGCACGTCCCCGCCTCGTGGGATCGCGCGCGGCCCGTCCCGGTGCTGCTCGTCTTCCACGGGGCCGGCAGCGACGCCGACGACATCGCCTACGGCAGCGGCTTCGACGCGTTCGCCGACGCGTCGCCGATGCTCGTGGTCTACCCGCAGGCGCTCGGCGGGCGGTTCGACGTGGATCCGCCCGCGGGCCGCGCGTCGGCGGACGTGCGCTTCGTGGACGTGCTGGTGGAGCAGGTGCGCGCGCGTTTCCCCGTGGACGCGGCGCGGATCTACGCGTCGGGCTTCTCGAACGGCGCCGCCTTCTGCCACCGGCTCGCCGCCGACCGCCCGCGTCTGCTCGCGGCCATCGGCCCCGTGGCCGGCTACCTCGCGCCGGGGCTCCCGCCCCCCACCGTGCCGGTGCCGCAGATGCAGGTGCACGGCACGGCCGACGACCGGGTGCGCGAGCCGGCGTACGCGAGCGACGCGACGGCGCCCGTGCCCGCCTGGGCCCGACGCAGCGGCGCCACGAGGCTCGCCTCCGTCACGACGCCGGGCGACCTGGGCGGGCTCGCGGTGACGCGGTTCGCCTATGCGGGATCGACGCCCCGCTCCGACGCGGTGCTGCTCTCGGTCCGGGGAGCGGGCCACGTCTGGCCCGGCGGTCCGGGCGGCCCGATCTCGCGCGCGATGCTCGAGTTCTTCCGGACACACCCGAACGACGCACCCGTCGCAGGGCGGACGCCTCCGAGGTAGCGCGCGGTCAGAGGCCCACGTCCACGGGCGCGGCCGGCGGTCCGTCGCGGAGCAGCTCGCCGAGCCGATCGGCGAAGCGCCGGGGTGCGAACACGTCGTCCGTCGCCCGTCGCATCTCGGGGAGGCTCCACCAGCGGCTCGCCTCGCCGAGGCCCTCCGCCGCGAGCCGGTCGGCGGACAGCGCCGGCGACGGGACGAGCTCCCGGTCCACGGGAAGGAGGAAGTACGTCTCCCGCTGACGCACCGCGTTCTGCCCCCAGGTGAACACGTGCTCCCGCGTCCAGACCCGATGACGGCGTGTCGGGTCGATCTCGAGCCCGACCTCCTCGAGCAGCTCGCGCCGCATCGCCTCCTCCTCGGTCTCGCCCGGCTCGAGGCCGCCGCCGGGCGTGATCCACCACGTCGCGCCCGTGGCCGGCTCACGGCAGCGCAGGAGCAGCACGCGCTGCGCAGGGGACACGAGCAGCGCCCGTGCGGCGTGGCGCGGCGCGGGGGGCTTCGGTCCGTCGCGGAGCACCACGACGTCGAGCCGGGCGATGAGCCCCCCCGCCATCGCGATCCGCAGGGTCCCGCCGACGCAGCCCGGCGCGCGCCCCCAGCCATAGACGGCGTGCGCGCGACCGGGCGGCCCCTCGATCACGGGCCCGAGCTCGATGCGGTCGTCGGGCCCCCGTCGGCGGAAGAGCGCCTCGATGGCCGAAGGCCCACGCGCCCCGGGCACGGGCACGCCGTGGAAGACGATCTCGCCGTCGGGGGCGAACAGAGCAGCGAGCGGGGACGGATCGCCCGACGCCACCGCCGCGTCGTGCCGGCGCACGTACTCGAGGAGGTGCTGCGCAACCGCCATCCCGAGAACTCCACTTGAGGGGACCGCACCGCCGTGCTACCCCATCCTCGGAGGCCCCGTGCACCACCGCAAGCCCGCCCCGCGCGCGTCCCGCCGCCCCTCCCGCCGAGGCCGTCGCAGGAGGGGCGTGCTCGGCGCCGTGACCCTCCTCGCCGCGGCCCTCGTCGCGCCGTCCTGCGGGAAGGGCGAGGAGGCCCCGCCGCCCCGGACGGGCGAGCGGACCGTCCGGGAGGTCGTCCCGCCCCCCGGCGTCGGGCCGCGCCACTTCGTGAACACGAAGGAGTCGCTCGTGGTGGCCGCGCCCGACCTCACGGCGCACTTCCTGCCCTTCTCGCTGGACCTCCCCGACGGCTGGACCTACGAGGAGGGCGGCTCGAGGCCGCCCCGCACCAACTTCGTCAAGGTCGAGCGCCGGGTGGGCGAGCGGATCACCGCGGAGAACCTGTCCGTCGGCGTGTTCTGGTCGTCCACGTCCGTGGGCCCGATCGAGGAGGAGGTCCTCGCGACGAAGATCGACAAGTTCAAGCGGACGGTCGAGCGCAGCCTGCCCGACGTCCGCATCCTCGCCGACGCGAGGCAGACCGTGGACGGCCGACCCGCCCGTGGCTTCCGCTTCTCGACGCGCGCGCCCGCCGAGGCGAAGGACACGCCGCCGCTCGACGGCTACGGGCTCGTGCTGTTCGTCCCGGACCTCCGCGGATCCGACGGCGCGGTCGTGATCCTGATGGGCACCGCGGCCGATCCGCGGTTCACCTCGGCCGACGACGTCGGCGTCAAGGGCGACGCGCCCCGGATCCTCGCCTCGCTCAAGTTCGGAAGGTGAGTCCGGCGGCGATCAGAGGCCGAGAAAGTCCGCCGCCAACCAGCGGGCGGGCAGCCGCGGCACCTCGGAGAGGACGCGCGCGACCGCCGTCGCGTCGCCGCCCGCGGCCTGAAGCCGTTCGACGAGCAGCTTCGGGAGCAGCCCGGAGAGCTTCCCGAGCCGCGCGACGAGCCCTTCCACGACGCCCGCGGGCTCGGCCCCGCCCGCGAGCTCCTTGCCTGCCTTCTCGCAGGCGGCCAGCGCGGCCTTCCACGCGGCGGCGTTCGGGCTCGCAGCCGCGCCGCGGATGCCGCGCACCTTCGCGGGGTCCTGCGGCATCCCGAGGGCCGCGGCCCACGCGACGAGCTCGGCCGTCGCGGGCTCGGCGCCCGCGGCCTTGATCGCGTCGCCGGTCTTCGGGAACGCGGCGATGGCGTCGCCGAGCGTCTTGAGCCGCCCCTGAGCCCACGCGACCTCCTCGACGACGTCGCCGGGGAGAGCCTTCGCGTCCGCGAGGCACCGTCCGAGCGCGGCGTCGATCGCGCCGCCCGAGACGGCGGCCCTCCCCCCCGCGCCCCCCCACGTCCCGAGCCAGGTCCGCAGGGCCACCACGTTGCGGCGGCGCTCGAGCTCCTCGAGCGGCGTGTCGAGGTAGGACGCCTCGCCCGGCTTCCAGGGCTCGCCGACCGAGAACCCCGGCGCACCCTCCCAGACGACCTTCCCGTCCAGGTCGAGCAGCAGCAGCCGCGGGAGCTTGAAGCGCTTGCCGATGAAGAAGGCGTCGAAGGTGCTCCCGTACTGCGTCTTGCCCTGCTCGTAGCGGTC
This sequence comes from uncultured Planctomycetales bacterium, assembly GCA_964546345.1. Lineage (GTDB taxonomy): Bacteria > Planctomycetota > PLA2 > PLA2 > JAEUHO01 > JAYTCP01. Next base: position 5,116 of record CAZJJQ010000010.1, on the reverse strand, counting down.
GTGGCCGACGACGCCCGGCAGCGGGTGCGCCGCGACGTAGGCCTTCACCGCCCCGGCGTCGCCGTTCTCGCACACGGAGATCACGTCGAGGCCCGCCGCGGCGTGTCGCGCCGCGAGGTCGGTGAGCCACGCGTCCACCGGGATCACGTCGTTCTGCGAACGCGACCAGAGGACGAGGAGCGTCGGGCCGGGGCCGCGCTCGCCGTAGCGCGTCCGCTCCCCCTGCAGCCACGCCTCGACCGTGGGGAACGGAGGCACCATCCCGACGTAGGACCCGTTCACCGGCTCGCCCGTGGCCTTCGCACGGGCCACGCGCAGCTCGCGCTCGAGGCGCGCGCCGGGGTCGCGCTTCGCGCGCGAGAGCGTGCGGACCGCCCGGAACTCGACCTCGCCGACGCCGGTCAGGAGGCCGAAGCCGCCGCGCAGGACGTCCGGGTCGCCGAAGTCCTGGCTCGAGACGGGCTCGCCGTCCACCCATACGTCCACGACCGAGCCGGCGACGTCGATGCGCAGGCGGCGCCATTCGACGCCGGACGGCGTCACCGCGTTGTGCCGCCAGACCTTCGGCGCGCCCGCGTCCACGAACGACGCGAGGTCCACCCAGCCCTCGGGGAAGAGGACGAGGGCGTGGAAGGACGTGGCGCTCTTCCGCCCGAACACGAGGCCGCTGAAGGCGTGCTTGCCCTTCTCGGCGTGGAGCTCGGCCTCGAGCGAGAAGTCGCCCGAGGTCACCGCGTCGCACTGCAGGATGTGGAAGTCGAAACGGTCGGGCTCGTACGTCCCGAGCCGGCTCTTGAGGATCGTGCCGTACGGCGTGAAGACCTTGGCGGGGTCCGGCGCCCAGCCGCGGAGGCTGCGCTCGTCGTAGGCCAGCTGCCAGAGCGCGAGCGTCTTGCCCGACGTCCGGACGGCGTCCTCGTAGAGCGCGTCGAGGCCCGGCACGCCGAGGTCGCCGCCGAACGTGCTCGCGACGTGCATCGTGAGCAGGGGGCGCTTCGCGTCGGCGTAGCGCCGGGCGATGCCGAGCGCGGCGGCGAAGAGCTCGCGGTGCGTGCGCTCGAGGGAGGCGCGGCTCGGGTCCCACTCGGAGAGGCGTCCTTCCACGGCCGCGATCCGGCGCCCGTCCTGCGGCGTCGCGGCCTCGAGCACCCGCAGCGCCTGCTCGGCGAGCTTGCAGGCCCGGTCCTTGTTGCGGCTGCGGGCGACGAGGTGCTCGGCGAACTCGAGGAGCAGGTCGGGATCGAGCGGCCGCCGCTCGAGCCCCCGCTCGAAGAGCTCGGTGGCGTCGTCGAAGTCCTTCCGGGTGATCGCGTGCCGCGCCCAGACGAGCCACGGGCGCTCGACCTTCCTCGTGCCGATCTGCTCGTCGCGCAGGTCGGTCAGCCAGTCCTTCCAGACCGCGTCCACCTCGTCCACGGTCTTCGGGAGGCGCAGCCGATTCGCCTTCGCCTCGGGGACGCCCTTCGTCGGCGGCTGCGGGTGGCCGAGCACCACCTCCTCGAAGGTCTTGATCGCGGTCTTGCCCACCTTGCCGCCCGACGCGTTCACGTACTGGCGGAACGCGTCGCGGTAGACGAAGCGGCCGTCCGCCGGGTCCTGCTGGTTCCACAGGAAGTAGACGACGCCCCAGGTGGGCGCGTACCAGGGCGGGCCCCAGGCGTACTCGTTCTCCAGCACGATGCGGAACGTGGGCGCCTTGGGCGGGTCGCTCTTCGACGGGTCCGCCGGGTCGATGCCGTCCGCGGCCGACGACATCCAGCCCCGCTCCATCTTCTGGACGAGCGGGAACAGCCGGTGGTTCGCCGGCAGGTTCGTGATCACGGTGCCGTTCGCGAGGATCCGGCTCCCCTCGAAGTAGGAGGCGAGCCCTTCGTTCATCCATCCGGCCGCCGTCGTCGCGAGCGAGACGAACTGGTGCGCCGCCTCGTGGAAGAGCGTCCCCACCATGCCGTCGAACCCGCCCCCCGCGTCGGTCTCGACGCTGTCGCCGGTGAACTGCCCGCCGCTCCACTCGACGGGAGGCCCCTTCCCGAGCGCGAGGTACTCCTTGTGGTCCTTGAAGAGGTGGAGCGCGATCCGCGGCACCTTGCGCCCGTCCTCCTCCGTCCCGTAGCGGAAGAACCGCCGGTAGAAGGCGTTCATCTGCTCCATCGCCTCGCCCGCGCGCACGAGGACCGCGTACCCCGCGTCCGTCTCGGTCACGTAGTTCTCGCGCTCGAGCCTCGCCCGCGTCTCCCACGTCGCATGCGCCGCGTCGTGCGCGCGGATCCACTCCTCGGACACGTCGGCGAGGAGGTCCTTCGGCTGGGCCGACTCGGCGAGGCTCGGGTCGGGCGCCGCCGCCACGCGGTGGATCGCCTCCTCGAGATCGGCGCGATCCGGCGCGAGGGAGAGCGCCTCGCGGTAGACGCGGATGGCCGCGTGCGGGCGCTTCGCCTTCTCGTACTCCTTCGCGAGCGCGAGCAGCCGCTCGAGGAACGTCTTGTCGAGGCCCAGCACGTCCTTCGCCCACGGATCTACCGCCTCGAGGCGAGCCCGGACCGTCTTCACCTCGGCCGCGGGCGCCTTCTGCGCCACGAGGAGGCCCAGCAACCGGTGGAGCGCGTATCCCTCCTCGTCCACCTCCTTCGCCGCGGCGGCCCACCGGGCCCGCAGGTCCCACGCCTTCGGGCTCTTCGCGTCGCGTTCCAGCGCGCGATCGCTCTGCCGGCGCGCCTCGTCGAGCCTGCCGTCCGCGAGCGCCCGGTCGCCCGCGACGAGCGCCGCGCCGAACGGCGTCGCGTCGTCGGGCGCCGGCCCGCCGCGCGCGACGACGGGCCCGAGGGTCGCTAGCGCGCCGAGGACGGCCAGCAGGGCGAGCCACCGCGATGCGAGGTGGCACCGCGGCACGAGGGACAGGACCGGCCGCCGACGCATCCTGCTCCCTCCCGAGGCGACGCGACTCCGGGCCGAGCGCCGCGCAGGGCCGGGATTGTAGCGGATCGGGCAACGGGGCATCCGGGCCCTTCCGGGAGTGTGGGGGCGGCGGGGGCGAGGGGGACCGATGCACGGCTCCGCTATGCTGGGACGCAGGTCCGCGGGACCTCGCGCACGCGCGTCCGCCCCACCGAACGGTCCCCTCCCCGGAGCCCACGATGCCCCGATTCGTCGTGCTGATGTACGAGGACGACGGCGCCTGGGAGAAGCTCCCCAAGTCCCGCCGCGCCGCTCTCATGAAGCGCTACGTGGCCTGGGCCGCGCTCCTGACGAAGAAGGGCCTCCTGCGCGGCGGGTCCGCGGTGGGCGGCCCGGGGGTCCTCCTCGACAGGAAGGGCCGCACGATCGCCTCGACGCCCTGGCGCGGGAAGAAGGACGTGCTCACGGGCTGGTTCGAGATCGAGGCGGCGACGCTCGCCGCGGCCGTGAAGATCGCGCGCGGCTGCCCCGCCCTGCAGCACGGCGAACGCGTGGTCGTACGCCCCGCGGGGCACGCCGAGGACTGACACGAACCCGAGAGACCGACATGGACGTCGACGACGATCCCGACGACGAGGATGCCGACGACGCGGAGGAGGAGATCCCCCCGCCCGACGCACGGCGCGTCGCGGCGCGCTGTGGCGTCTTCGCTGCGCTCGCCTACCGGGCGGCCCTCGAGAGCAACCCGACGTGGGACGATCGGAAGGGCCGCCACGGCCGCCTGATCGCCTGGATCGACGGGACGGTCATCTGCGACGAGCTCGAGCCCACCGAACGCGCGCTCCTCGAGACGCCGCTCGGCCGCCTCTCCGCGGCGGACGTACGCGATGGCTCCTGGCTGGTGGAGCCTGCCGCAGTGCTGGCGTGGAGCCTCTCCCGCTTCGAGCTGCCCCGGTACGACCGGCTCGTCCAGGCAGACGAGGTCGCGGACGCCATCGCCTTCCAGAAGTCACCGTGGACACTGCCCGACGAGGCGATGCTTCGCGACGAAGACGAGATCGAGGAAGCGTGGGCGTCCGCGCTCACCGTGCACTGGCGCCTGCGCGAGTACGGCCTCCGGCCGGCGCCGATGGACTTCGAGAGGTTCATCCGCGAGTGCGCGTGGGCGCCCTTGACCCCGATCGGGCTTCGGCTGCGCGGCGGCGACCTCCTCCTCCGCGGGCGATCCCTGGCAAAGGCGGCGGGCGACGTCTTCGACGAGTGCCGGCAGGTCGCTCCGGAGCGACATCGTGCGCTCGAGTGGTTGCGCGGGGGCAACGCGGTCCTCTGGTCCGATGTGACGGCGGACACGTAGGGCCTAGGCGCCCCGCGGGAAAGCCGGGCGCCGGGGCCGCAGGCCCATCGGGGGGAGGGAACCCGAACGTCCATGCCGCCCTCGCACCCCGTGCCGTCTACGACGTGCCGTAGAGCCGGCGCAGGAGGCGGCGCACCCAACCGACGCGCTCCGCGGGGAGTGCGCGCGAGGGGGGTACGTCCGTCTCGCCTCCCCCTTCCCGGATGCGGCGCAGGATCTCCGGGTCGCTGCCGCCGTAGCGGATGCCGCAGACCTCGGACTGGCGCATCGCATCGATCGCCCGGTCGATCTCGTCCGGCGTCTGCGGCTGCCGCGTGAAGATGCAGTGCGTGCACCCCCCGCCTTCGGGATGCTCGACGTAGGCCATGAGATCCGGGGCCGCCAGATGCGGCACGTCGCACGTCAGGCACTGCTCGCACGCCGTGTAGAAGTCCCCGCCTCGGTTCTCCTCGCAACGGGGCACCTGATGCGGGGCCCCCGAACGGGGACGGCACGGACGATCCACGTGCACGGTCGTGCGGACGTACCCGCCCACCGTCTCGCGTTCCCACCGCCCCTCGATCGGTCCCGTCGGCTCCCTGCGGGCGTCATCGGCCACGGCGCACCTCCACGAGGGAGGATCGTAGGCGGCCGCGCTCCTGCGGCCACCTGCCGCCGGCCCGAAACGTCCGCAGCCCGCCCCGGTACGACCGTTCGGGCCCCCGCCGCCCCCGGAGCTCCTCCCCATGGTTGCCCGCCCCGTGCGTCCCGGGCCGCCCCGTCGATCCCTCGCGACGGCGGTCGCCTCGGCGCTGCTCCTGTTCGGCGCGTTCGGCCTGCCCGGTCCCGCGCGCGCCCGCGCGAGCGACCCGCCGCCGGCCGCGCCCC
>CAZJJQ010000009.1:0-21460 GCA_964546345.1 uncultured Planctomycetales bacterium | reverse complement strand
GTCGAAGACGCGGCTGTTTCGCAACAGCACGCGGATCCTTCGCGACCTACCACCCCCGCCGCCCCCGCCGCCCCCTGCGGACGCAGATCTCCCCGACCTCGATACTGGTGACTCGTCGGGCGAGCTCATCGTCGGTCAAGGCTCGGTCGACATTGCGCGGGTGCTCGTCTACGAGGGCCTCCATCTCCCCGCGCGACAGCACGCCGTGCTCGCCTACCTCGCGCAGGAGTACCACCTCCTGCTCGACCGCGTCTCCTGACGCGCCTCCCCGCGCTCCCTTCTTCCTCACGAACACGTCCCCTTCGCGCGCGCCTGCGCTGGTGCCGACGCGCGCCTTCGTCATCGCATCCACGGAGACCACGCATCATGCCCATCTCACCCACATTTCCCGGCGTCTACATCGAGGAGGTGCCCAGCGGCGTCCGCACGATCGCGGGGGTCGGCACCGCCGTGACCGCCTTCGTCGGCTACGCCCTCCGCGGCCCGGTCCACGAGCCCGTGAAGGTGTACGGCTTCGCCGACTACGAGCGCATCTTCGGCCCCCTCGACCCGCGCAGCGACCTCGGCTACGCCGTCTACCAGTACTTCCTCAACGGCGGCGGCGAGGCCGTCGTCGTGCGCGTGGCGCCCGGCGCCCAGCGCGCGGCCATCCAGCTCATGAACGACGCCTCCACGCCGGCCGCGGTGCTCACCGCGCGGGCGCGTGAGCTCGGCCAGGGCGGCAACGCGATCCGCCTCCAGGTGGCCTACGACTCGGAGGCCGACCCGATGAGCTTCTTCAGCCTCACGGTCACCGAGTACGCGCCCGACGACCGCGGCGTGCCGCGCCCCGCGCAGACCGAGCGCTTCACCGACCTCACGATGAGTCGTCACTCGGCGCGCTACGCCGTCGACCTCGTCAACGCCCGGTCGCGCCTCATCGCGCTCGAGCGGGGCTCCTTCACGGTGTCGAGCCCGACGGGGCGCAGCGTGAGCGGGAGCATCGCCACCGTCGACCTCAACCCATCGGCCTTCGGACCCTCCAACGGGCGCGTCCGCGTCTCGATCAACCACATGGAGCCCTTCGACGTGGACATCGTCCGCGAGAGCGAGCCCGGGCTCCCGACGCCGACGCTCGCGGCGCTCGCGGCGCGCCTCCAGGAGCGCATCCGCGAGCGCAACCCCGGCGACCCGGTCTTCCTCGGGGTGAGCGTGGCCGAGACCTCGGGGCGCATCACCCTGACCTCCAACGGGGGGGGCGAGTCGAGCGCCGTGCGGGTGTTCGCCGCGACCGAGCGCAACGGCGCCACCTACCTGAAGCTCGGCGTCCAGGCGGGCGGCGTCGAGGAGGATGCCATGGCGACGTGGCGCCCGGCCGCATCAGGGACGCGGGCTCGCGCCGAGGGCGACCTCACCACGCTCCCGGCCTCCGCGGGCAACCTCGTGGCGCGGGTCTTCCGCGGGGGGACGCCCTCGACGGACATCCCGCTCACGCTCTACACGGCCCCTGCCGGCCGCCCCACCACATGGGCGCAGGCGGCCGAGGCGCTCCAGAGCGCCCTCTCGATGCAGGCGGACCCGACCCTCAAGGCGGCGCGCGTCTCGCTGATCGCGGGGCGCTTCCTCCACGTCGGGCTGGACGGCGCGGAGACCAACGTGTCGATCGAGTTCGGCGACGGCACGACGGCCCCTACGGCCACGGCGCTGTCCCTGCTCCCCGGCGTCACGCCGTCCCCCTTCCGCAACGTCACCTCCTACGCCCTCGGGGTCGGCGCGGCGCTGCTCGCCCAGGCCGGGCCCACGCTCGGCGCCGACGGCACGCCTCCGGCGTCGGTCAACGACATGGTCGGCAGCCAGGCGGCCAAGACGGGCTTCTTCGCCCTGGAGAAGGCCGACTACTTCAGCCTCGCCTGCGCGGCCTTCGCCTTCGGCACCTCCGACAACGCGAAGAACTTCTACGAGCGGGTGCTCCCCTACTGCGCGCAGCGCCGCGCGATGCTCTTCGTCGACCTGCCCGCCAGCGTCGACCCGCAGGACCCCGAGGGCTTCCTCCGGGGCCTTCGCCACAAGAACGCGGTCACCTACCTCCCCCGCGTGCGGGCGGCGGACCCGGCGCAGGGGGCGGCGCTCCAGAGCTACCCCGCGAGCGCCGCCGTCGCGGGCGTGTTCGCGCGCACCGACGCCGAGCGCGGCATCTGGAAGGCGCCCGCCGGGATGGAGGCGACGCTGCGCGGCGTCCAGGCGCTCGAGGGCTCGCTGACGGAGGGGCAGATGGGCGACCTCAACCGCATCGGGCTCAACTGCGTCCGCGCGACGCCGCTCAACGGCCACGTCGTGTGGGGCGCCCGCACGCTCGTCGGCGACGACGACCGCGGCTCGGAGTGGAAGTACGTCCCCGTCCGGCGCCTCGCGCTCTACCTCGAGGAGAGCCTGTACCGCGGCACGCAGTGGGCGGTGTTCGAGCCCAACGACGAGCCGCTCTGGGCGCAGCTCCGGCTCAACATCGACGGCTTCCTGCGGACCCTCTTCCGCAAGGGCGCCTTCCAGGGCGCGACGCCCCGCGAGGCCTACCTCGTCAAGTGCGACCGCGAGACCACCACGCAGGACGACATCGACCGGGGCGTGGTGAACGTCGTCGTCGGCTTCGCGCCGCTCAAGCCCGCGGAGTTCGTGATCCTGAAGATCCAGCAGCTCGCGGGGCAGAACGGCGCCTGAGCCCGCGTCGCCCCGCACTCCCCTCTACCCCCTCGAAGGAGACTCGACCATGCCAGAATTCACCAGGAACGCGAAGCGCGTCGACCCGTACAAGAACTTCAAGTTCAAGATCAAGTGGGGCGACGACTACGTCGCCGGCGTGAGCAAGGTGAGCGCCCTCAAGCGCAGCACCGAGGTCGTGAAGCACCGCAGCGGCGGCGACCCGAGCACGAGCCACAAGTCCCCCGGCCGCACCGAGTACGAGGCCGTCACCCTGGAGCGCGGCGTCACGCACGACGCCGAGTTCGCGAAGTGGGCGAGCAAGGTGTGGACGCGCGGCAACGGCCTCGGCAAGGAGGTGTCGCTCAAGGACTTCCGCAAGGACGTGACCCTCGAGGTCTACAACGAGGCCGGCCAGCTCGCGCTCCGCTACTTCCTCTACAACTGCTGGGTCTCGGACTACCAGGCCCTGCCCGACCTCGACGCCAACGGCAACGCCGTCGCGATCGAGCACATCAAGCTGGAGAACGAGGGCTGGGACCTCGACCCCAGCGTCACCGAGCCCGAGGAGGCCTCGCTCTGAGGCGCCGGGGCCGGTGACCCCGCACGCCGCGGCCGCGCGCGCCCTCACCGAGGAGGAGGTGCTCTGCGCGGCGGAGTTCGTGACGACCTGGGCCCCCTGGGCGCGGCCGCTCGCGATCCTCCGGGTCGCCGCGCCGGAGGTGCCCTGGGCGGCCCTCACGGCGCTGCCGCTGGGGCTGCGGGAGCGGCGCGTCCTGGAGGTGTACGCGCGCACCTTCGGCCCCTCGCTGGACGGGCTCGCGCGGTGCCCGGCGTGCGGGGAGCGCGCGGCCCTCTCCCTCGACGCGGGCGACCTCCTCGCCGAGCCCGCGCCGACGGAGGGGGAGTTTCTGGTGGACGTGTCGGGGCGCTCGCTCCGTTGCCGCCTCGTGTGCACCGCTGACCTCGCGGCGGCGTCGCGCGAGCCCTCCCTCACGGCGGCGCGCCAGCGCATCGCGCGTCGCTGTGTGCTCGCGGTGGACGGCGCCGCCCCCGACGCGCCCCTGCCCGACGCGACCGTCGACGCGCTGTCGCCCGAGCTCCAGGCGCGCGACCCCCTCGCGGACGTGAGCATCCGCACCGCCTGCCCGGCCTGCGGTCACGCGTGGACGACGGCCTTCGACGTCGCGGTGATCACGGCGGCGGCCCTCGTGGCCCGCGCGACGCGCGTCATGGACGACGTGAACGCCCTCGCCCGCGCCTACGGGTGGACGGAGCGCGACGTCCTCACCCTCTCCCCCTGGCGCCGCCGGGCCTACCTCGAACGGATCGGACGATGAGCGACTTCCTCTCCCGGCTCGCGGCTCGCTCGCTCGGCGCGCCGTCGACGATCTCCCCCGACCTCCCTCCGCGCTTCGCGCCGGTCGTCGAGGCGCCGCCGAGCGCTTGGGACGTCCCTTCGTCGAGCGCTGCGGTCCTCGCCGAAGGGGCGGCCGTCCCCGAGGCGTCCGCGTCGGCGCGAGGGCCGCGTCGCTCGACGTTCGTTCGTGCGGGCGACGGGTCACCCGACCCGGGCGCTGTCGAACCTCCGGACTCTGGCGGGGGCGTCTTCTCACGAGAAGACCCTCGCGTCGAGGCGTCGTCGCCGTCGCTGTCCCCGAGCGTCCCGCCCGCCGTGCGCTCGGAGCGTCGTCCAGAGGCGGTGCCGTTGCTCGGCGTCGATCGACACGTTGTGGCCTCCGAGGGCCTCGCAGACGACGGCGTGTCGGTCGCTGCGCCGACGGCCACCGTGGTCGATCGACGCGCGCCCCGTATGCCCCTCTCGGCCCCAGCGGCGCACGTCGTGACGGGGCGAACCTCCCCGCTCCCTCGCGTCGTCGAAGCGCCCGCGGAGGCTTCGCCCGTTGCGTCGGTCGACACGGCTCCGCGCGACGTGGAGCACGTTCCACGGGCCGCGGAGGGCGGGGCGCTGCACGAAGACCTCCACGACGGGGAGGCTCCCTTGCGCCCGGCGAGCCCATCGCCGCGGTGGGAGGCACAGCCACGGCAGGTCGTCGCGCGCCGGAGCGACGGTGGTGCAGCGGCAGCGCTGTCCACCGAGCGCCACGACGTCGCGGCCGAGGGCGACGAGGGCCCCGTGATCCGCGTCAGCATCGGTCGCATCGAGGTCCGCGCGGCGGGGGCGCGTCCTGCGCCGACACCACGACCTCGGGCCGCGGAGGCGCCGCGTTCGACGCTCGACGACTACCTCCGGCAGCGCGCGCGCGGCCCTTCCCGCTGACGCTCACCCTCCTCTTCGGAGCCACACCGTGGGAACTCACACGACCGCCCTCCGCGCGCCGTCACCGGCCGCGCGCTCGCCCGTCGACGACCTGGGGCCGCGCCTCGCGAGGCCCCGGCGCCGTCGCCTCCACGCGCCCACGGGCCCTCTGGCGTCGAGCGCTCCGGCGGGCCATGCAGGGGCCTCCAACGACCCCGCGCAGCTCGACGACGCGCAGCTCGAGGACGAGGTCCACGCGCTGCGTCGGTGGCTCCGGGGGCATCCGAGCGGGGCCGACGCGGCGCAGGCGACGGCGCGCCTCCAGGCCCTGGAGGCGGTGGTCCACGCGCGCCAGCCGCACGCGTTCCGCTACGGCGACACGATGGTTCGTTGGGGGCTGGCGCGCGGGGAAGGTCGCGCCACGCCCTACGCGGCGGTGCCTCCGGGGGGACGCTCTCTCGCGCACGTCGCGGCCTGGCTGTACGCGGGCGAGGGGGCGCCCCGAGCGCTCCTCGAAGACAACCCGGGTCTGCCCGAGCACCTGCCCGCGGGCACGGGTCTCCGCGTCCGCGTCGACGCGATGGCCGCGGAGGCGCGCCGCAACTGGGATCGGGCGCGCCGCAACGACCTCGTCTTGTTGACCGACGAGGTCCCTGGGGTGGGTCGCGGCGACGAGCGGTCGGTGTCCTTCACCTGGCGCCGTCGTCACGTGACCCTGACGCGACCGCAGTACGAGGCCCTGCTCGAGCACGAAGCGTGGCGCGTCCGCCAGAGCGTCCACGCCCTCCAGGACGACCTTCGGGGGCGGCTCCAGACGCACTTCCGCCTCGCGCCCGAAGGGGTGGTCGAGCTCATGGTGCAGGACGCCGTCGACCGCGGGGGGCCCACGGCGCAGCGGCCGGGCGAGGACCTGTGGCTGGCGCCGCTGGGGCGCCTGACGGCGGCGATCGTCCCGCGCCACGGCGCGCGCTCGGTCGAGCAGCTCGCGCGGGCGTGGCTGGTGGTGGCGGACGTGAGCGAGCAGCTCCGAGACAACGTCGCGGTCTTCGACTCCTACATGGCGGGCACGATCGCGCGCGGTGAGGGGATCGTCGCGCGGCTGGAGACCACCCGTGACGTGGCCTTCGCGACCGCGGCGATGCTGGCGGGCGGCGCGGTGGTCGCGGGGATCGTCGGGCAGGGAGGCCTGACCGCGCTGACGGGCATGGTCGCGCTGAAGGCTCTGGGGGCAGGGGCCGCCACCGGGGCGGCGGTCTACGGCGGCCTCGAAGCGACCACCGCGACGCTCGGCGAGGCCGCGTCGACCCGCGCTCGGGAGCGCATCGACTGGCGTCACGTCGGGGAGCGCGTCCGGCACGGCGTCTGGCATGGCGGCGTCATCGGCGCGGCGTCGGCCTTCGAGGCCTTGCTGTTCGCCCGCTTCAGCTTCGCCTTCGCCAACGAGGCGGGGGGTGCGCTGCTGACGCGCCTCCAGTCTCTCTCGCGCCTCTCCCCCGCCCGGCAGCGCCTGTTGCTGGAGGCGCTCTCGCAGGTGCCCGCGGCGACCGCGCGGAGCCTCCTCGAGAACCTCCCCGCGGTGCTCGAGGGCGCGATGCCGGTGGAGCAGTGGCTCGACCTCGCGGGCCACGACGCGCGCACGGCAGGCGTCGCGGTGGGGCTCCGTCATGTGGTGGGCGCGCTGCTGCGCACCGGGCCGCACGCGACGCACGCGAACCGGCCCCCGTCGAACGAAGCACCGTCGCCCACGGGCGGTGCCGTACACGCGCCGGAGGCCGCACCAGGGCCGACGGCATCTCCGACGGCGACGGGCCACGGCGCGCGGGATGTCCTCCGCGAAGTGGTCGTGAGCGGAGGTTCGACGGCGCTGGTCGATCTCCCATCGCTCGCCGCGGGAGAGCGGACCCCCGCGCAGTACGGGGAGGCCGTGCTGACGGGGGCCGTGATGTCCCTCGGGATGACCGCCGCGCGCCAGACCCACGGTGCTTCGCGGCGGGCGTTGCGAGAGCGCCGACAACGGCTGGTGCGGGACTCCTCGCCCGAAGCGCGGGCGGAGGCGGAGGCGCGCCTGACACTGCGGATGCGCCGCCAGGTGGGCGACCGGGCGGAGGTGGTGATCGACCCGGACGGCAGCACGGGGATCCACGTGACCGAGGGGGCCGACGGGCGTGTGGTGCTGCGCGTGGGCGCAGACGCGACGGAGTGGCACCTGCGCAACCACGTGGAGAGCGGGCAGGCGGCGCACCGCGCGCTGGGGAGGCCGACGACCGCGACGACCAACCGGGTGGTGGTGGCGGCGCGGCGGTGGCTCGACCGCGTGGGGCACCGCTCGCTGCGCCAGCGGGGAGGCCAGGCCCGGCAGGACATCCGCAAGCTCGGCAACATGGTGGCCGAAGCCGACGGCATGATCGCGGAGCTCGAGGCGCGGCAGGCCGCAGGGCGCGGGACGCCGGAGGAGGCGGTGCTGCTCCACGAGCTTCGGGTCGAGCGTGCGTCATACGTGCGGCAGATCGAGGGGCACAGGCAGCACGCGGGCGCTGTCGAGGCGCGGCCGGTCGACATCGCAGCCCACTACGTCATCACAATCGAGCGCGCGGGCTTCGAAACGAGCAGCCACATGGCCGACGGCCAGTTCCTCGTCGAGCACACCACCATCGCGCGCCCCGCCCCTTCACTCCCGGAGGAGATAATCCCGCTGGGGTCCTCGTCTCTCAACGTTAGCAACGGGATGCCTGAGGAGGGGAGTCTCCAGGGCATCCTGATGGCGCGAGGCGTCAGGCTTCCGGAAGACCCTTCGATCACCGTGGACGTTCACGGCAACAACTTCCACATGTCGAACGCCGCGCTGGACAACTACATCGAACACTTCCGTCTCCGATTCGAGGATCCCCCGGTGAACATCCCTGGGACCTTGGCGCACGAAAATTTGCGCAGGTTTCAGGTGGAGCTGGCTGCGATCCGAGCGGATCAGCAGGCGGGGCGCACCGTTCAAGAAGTGGTCGATCGACAGAATCAGTACCTGGAGGGCAGGCTCCAGGAAGGGATGGTGCCATCGCTGATTCGCAACAACGTCGACTTCATCGAGCAGACCCTCCAGAGATTTTCCACGAGGAGGCGTTCGTTGTCACTGTGCACGCCCCTCGCTGGGCTCCCGCGGGACGTTGCCACCCGGGTGCTCATGATGCTCGCCGTCCGTGTCACGGCCTTCGGGATGGCGCGGATCAGCCGCGGATACAGTAACTTCGTCATCGCGCACCCGAGCGAGCACGCTCCGCGTGTCGACGCTCTGAACCGCCCATGAAGACCGACTATCAATCCCTCCGCGAGGCGCAGCGCGCCCACGCCGCCGCCCTCCTCGCGCCCCGCGTGGGGCGATCGACGGAGGCCCTGCGCGGATCGATCGACGACCTCTACCAAACCCCACCAGAGGTGATCGCGTCGCTCCGAGCGCTCGACGACGCCACCCGGTGGCTCGCCCTGGAGCACCTCGCCACATCCGAGCAGCGCCGCTACCTCAAGGAGTTCGAAAGCGAGGTGGTCTGCGGCGGAGCGGCGCTCGCGACGTGGCGTCGTTCGATTCTCTGGAAGATGCATGCGCCGCCGGTCGCCGATCTCTTGTCCTCAGACGTCGCCTCGCTCGTCGAGGGTCAGCCGATCGCTTCGGCCGGGCTCGGCGTCTGGATTCAGTTCACGCTCGACCGCGCCGACTGGCTCGAGTGGGGCGGCTTCATCTTCGCCCCGGCGAGATACAAAGCGGACGCGACCTACGCGGACTACGCCCTCGGGGTCAAAGGCGCGTACTGCACCTCGCCCGCGGAGATGCCGCCGTTCACCCAGGTGGGCGATCTGCGCGTGGCCACGCTTCGTTGGGTCGCGTCCCATGCGGCGGACCACCTGCTGGTCGGAGGCCGCGATCGCGGCATCGACCCCGAGGCTGCGATCGCGGCGGGGCGCCTCGATGAGGCGGGCGTCGCGGCTCTCCTCGGCGGGGCCGCCGCCTGGAGCGCGGACGCGTGGGTCGCCGTGCGTGCGCTCCTCCGTGAGTACCGCGAGTTCGGCCTCTCCGACGCGTGCGCTCCCGGCTTCCGCGCACCCGACGCCTGGTACCTCACCGGGTAGGTCCCCGCCTCCTCTACCGCCCGAGGCCATCCATGAAAATTCCCCACGCGTCCTGGGCCGCAGCGAGCGAGCGTCGACTCCTGCGCGCCATCGCCGCACTCCGCGCGCGGATCCCTTCGCTCCCGCCCGGCGCCCCCCCTGACCAGGACCCGCGGGACACGTCGCCCAACGCCCTCGACCAGCTCGTCGAGGTGCTCGCGCTCTCCCCGGCGGAGCGCGACCTGCTCGTCCTCTGCGTCGGCGCCGTCCTCGACCCGGAGTTCGCGCGGCTCTGCCCGCCGCACGAGCTCACCTTCGCCCGCGCTCGTGCTTGGATCCCGGCGCTGCCCTGGGGCGCCCTCTCCCCCGACGCTCCCCTCCGCGCCTGGCGTCTGCTGGAGCCCGACACGCGCGACGCGCCGCTCCCCCTGGCGCCGCTCGTGCTCGATGAGTTCGTGTGGATGTTTCTCCTCGGTGAGCGCGCGCTCGACCCGCGGCTGCGACGCGCGGTCGAGGCCGTCGATGCGCCCGCCGCGACGGCGCTCCTCCCCGCGCACGAGGCCCTGGCGAACGAGGTCGTCGAAGCCTGCGAGGCCGTCGCGCGTGCGGGGGAGGTGCCCGTCGTCATCCTCGACGGACCCGCGGACGCCGCGCGCGCGGTCGCGACGGTCGCGGGCTGGGCGCTGTGCAGCGAGGTGTGCGCGATGAGCGCGGCGAAGGTGCCCGCCGCGCCCGACGCCCGCGACCTCCTCCTCCGCCTCTGGGAGCGCTACGCCGTGCTCACCGGCGCCGCCCTCCGCCTCGACGACGTCGACCCGCGCGACGCCGCGCACGAGGGCGCGCTCGCCTGGGTCACCCGCGCCCGGCACCCGCTCCTCGCCTGCGCCCACGGCCGCCTGCCGCAGCGGGTCCGCCCCCGGGCGCTGCGCTTCACCGTGCCGCCGCCGACGCCGGAGGAGCAGCGCGTCTTCTGGCGGTCGTCGCTGGTCGCCGAGGCGCTCCCCGAGGACTTCTTCGACGCGGTTGCGTCGCACTTCGAACTGCTCCCCGAGGACGTCGAGGCGGTCGTCGCGCAGGCCCGCGTCACAGCGGCCGACGCGCCGCTCTCGGAGCGCCTCTGGTCGACCGCCCTCCTGCACGCGGGGGCCAGGATGGAGGGGCTCGCGCAGCCCGTCGTCCCCACCGCGACCTGGGCCGACCTCGCCGTCCCGGCCCACACGGGGGAGGCGCTGCGCGAGCTCCTCACGCACGTGCGCCTGCGCTACCAGGTGCAGGGGGCGTGGGGCATGGCGCGCGGGTCGGCGCGCGGGCAGGGCGTCGCGGCGCTCTTCGCGGGGCCGAGCGGGACGGGGAAGACCACGGCGGCCGAGGTGCTCGCCCGAGCGCTGCGCCTCAACCTCTTCCGCGTCGACCTCAGCGCCACGGTGAGCAAATACATCGGCGAGACGGAGAAGAACCTCCGGCGCATCTTCGACGCCGCGGAGGCCGGCGGCTGCGTCCTCCTCTTCGACGAGGCCGACGCCCTCTTCGGCAAGCGGAGCGAGGTGAAGGACAGCCACGACCGCTACGCCAACCTCGAGGTGAGCTACCTGCTCCAGCGCGTCGAGTGCTTCCGCGGCGTCGCGATCCTCACCACCAACCTCAAGCAGGCGATCGACCCCGCCTTCCTGCGGCGCCTCCGCTTCGTCGTCGACTTCCCCTTCCCCGACGCGGCGCAGCGCGCGGCCCTGTGGCGCGCGGCCTTCCCCGCGGGCGTCCCTACGGCGGACATCGACCCCGACGGGCTGGCGCGCCTCGCGGTCTCGGGCGGGCTCATCCGCAACATCGCGCTCCACGCGGCCTTCCTCGCCGCGGACGCGGGCGACGCCGTCCGCCCCCGACACGTGCTCCACGCCGCGCGGCGCGAGTGCGCCCGCCACGACCGATCCGTCTCCGACGCCGAGGCGCGCTGGATCCTCGGCGAGCCCGGCTGAACCGTCTCCCCCTTTGCACGGAGGACCCCTTGAGCAACGCCCTCGCCATCGCGGCCGTCACCGCGTCGATCCGTAGCCTCATCGAGCAGAGCTTCACCGCGGGGCCGCCCGACGACGACGAGCTCCACGGCTACTCCCACAGCGAGAGCCTGGTGACGGCGCTCCCGCTGCACAAGGCGCGCGGCGATCGGCTCGACGCGCAGGTGAACGTGTTCCTCTACCACGTCGGGCCGGACGCGGCGTGGCGCAACACCGACCTCCCCTCGCGCGGACGCCCCGGCGAGGTGACGCCGCCGACCTTGGCGCTCGACCTCCACTACATCATCACGGCCTACGGCGCGGGCGACGACGAGGTCCGCTCGCACCAGGTGCTCGGCCGCGTGATGCGCGCGCTCCACGACCACCCCGTCCTCACCCGTGACGATGTGCCGAGCGCCTACGGGACGCCGGCGACCAACCTCCGTCGGAGCCGCCTCGCCGAGCAGGTCGAGCGCGTGCGGATCACCCCGCATGGCATCCCGATGGAGGAGTTCTCCCGCCTCTGGCAGACCTTCCAGACGCAGTACCGAACGTCCGCGGCCTATCGTGTCTCCGCGGTCCTCATCGAGAGCCGCCGCCCGGCGCGCGCGCGCCTCCCGGTGCTCCGGCGTGGCGGCGATGACCGCGGCGTCGCCGTCGCCGCGTCCCCTTCGGCCCCGGAGGTTCCGACGCTCCTCGAGGTGTCTGCCCCCGGCGGGAACCCCGGCGTCCGTCCCGCCGATGTCCTCTCCTTCCACGTGGTCGGCGCCGAGGGCGCGGCGGTGACCGCGACGCTCCGGCACACGCTGCTCGGCCTCGAGCACGCCGCGGCGCTGACGCCCGGCACGACGCCGACGCTCTTCACCCTCGCGCTCCCCTCCGCGTCGACCGTCGCGGCGGGGCCCTGCACGGTCACGCTCACCGTCTCTCGCCCGGGCCGCTCGCCGGTGACGACCAACGCGCTCCCGCTCTTCGTCCTGCCGAAGATCGACGACGGCAGCCCGAGCGCCGCGGGGACGGGCGCGGGGCGGACGGTGAGCCTCGCCTTCACGCCCGCCGCGCCGCCGCGGCAGCGCGTGTCGCTCCTGCTCGGCGACCGCGAGATCTTCGCGCCGACGCCGACCGGCGAGGCCGCCCGTACGAGCGTGACCTTCGCGGTCCCCCTCGACCTGCCCGCGGGGGGCTACCGCGCCCGCCTCCGCATCGACGGTGCGGACAGCGTCCACGTCGACCGGACCACGGCGCCGCCGACCTTCAACGCGCCGGTGGTCACGCTGCCTGCGTGAGGTCTCACGCCCCGAGGTGTCATCCCATGAAGAAGCCCCGCGCCATCGAGGTCGCCATCGACGCCGTCGTGCTCGACGGCGTCGACGCAGGTGACCCTGCCCGCTTCGAGGCCGCCCTCACCCGCGCGCTGGGCCGCCTCCTCGGCGCGCACGACGGCCGACCGTCCTGGCGCTTCGCCGCGCAGCCCTCGGGCGAAGCGCCGCCCCCGGTGTCCGCCGTCGGCGCGGAGGCGTGGGGGGAGGCCGTCGCCGCGCACGTCCACACGCGGCTCACCGCTCCGCCCCCCGGCCCGTCGCTGAACCCTCCACCCCCCTCCCGGAGCTCGTGATCCCGATGCCCATGCAAGACGCCCCCCGCCTCCTCCGCGGCGCGATCGTCGTCGTCGACGCGCTCAACCCGCCGCCGAGGGTGATCGCGTTTCAGTTCAACCCCGACAGCCTGTCGCGCACCCTGCAGGTGCAGGGCGCCGGTGACGGCGGCGACCGCGCCGACGCGCAGCGCCTCGTCCGCGCCGCCGTGGAGACCCTGAAGGTCGACCTCGAGCTCGACGCCGCCGACGCTCTGTCCGCCGTCGACCCGGTCGCCGCCGTCCTCGGCGTCCACCCCCAGCTCGCGGCCCTGGAGTCGCTCATCCACCCCGCCGTCCAGCGCGTCCGCGCGTCCGCGCTCCTCGCCGCCGCGGGCGCGCTGGAGGTGATCCCCTCGTCGCCCGTGACGACCCTCTTCGTCTGGGGGCCGCGGCGCGTCCTCCCGGTGCGGGTGACGGAGTTCTCTGTCGTCGAGGAGGCGCACGACGCCATGCTCAACCCCACCCGCGCGAAGGTGTCCCTCGGGCTCCGCGTCCTCACCTACGACGACCTGCCGCCCGCGCACGTCGGGCACCACCTCTTCGTCGCCCACCAGGTCGCCCTCGAGGCCCTGGCCCGCGTCGGCCAGTCCGCCGACGTCGAGCGCGTGCTCGGCGCCGGCATCTCCCTCCAGCCCACGGTGTAACCATGTTCGACCCCGACAGCCGCTACCACGCGCTCGAGACCGCCGTGCACGTCACCCCCGCCGGGCGGCGCGTCCCCTACAAGCGTCGGCGCATCCTCCCGCCGGGCGCGGCGCTCCCCGTCGGCGGAGAGATCGTCGTGCGCGCGGGCGATCGCCTCGACCTCCTCGCGGCGAAGGCCCTCCGCGACCCGCTCGCCTATTGGGCCCTCTGCGACGCCAACGACGCGATGGACCCGAACGAGCTCACCGCGACCCCCGGCGCGTCGCTCGTCGTGCCCGCGCCCTACGGCGCGACGCGCTGAGACGGAGGCGCGAGGCGACATGCTCGACGGCGTTCAGCTCACGCTCCTCCTCGGGCCCCGGCTGCTGGTGCCCGCGCCCGCGCCCATCGTCGAGGCCCTCTCCTCGATCGAGGTCGTCCACAACGACGACGACCGCTCGGGCTTCACCGCCACCTTCCAGCTCGACCCCGCGCGCGGCGGCGCCGTCCGCACGCTCGGCCGCACGCTGCTCGCGGCGAACGGCAGGCTCCGGCTCCTCCTGTCGCTCGCGGGGCGCCCGCGCGCGCTGCTCGACGGCGTGATCACGCAACAACAGCTCTCGCGCGCGAGCGACGCTGGCGGGAGCACCCTCACGGTCACCGGCGAAGACCTCGGCGCGCTGATGGACCGCAAGCCCCGGCAGCACGCGCACGCCGCGCCCGACCTCGCCTCGGTGGTCGCGCGCACGCTGGCCGACTACGCGCCCGAGGGCGTCCAGGCGAAGGTCGTCCCGCTGGCCGCGGTCGGCGCGGGTGCGGCGGAGGCGCTCTTCTCCCAGAGCAGCACGGACTACGCCTTCCTCCGCGACCTCGCGGGGCGCTACGGCTACAGCTTTCACCTCTCGCCCCACGAGGCCGGGAGCCTCGCGTACTGGGGGCCGCCGCTCCGCGGGCCCGCGACGCAGCGCGCCATCTCGGTCGATTTCGGGGCCGCGACCAACGTGCAGTCGATCCAGTTTCGGTACGACTCGCTCGGCCCCGAGCGGGTGACCGGGTACGTGCTCGACCCCGACACCCACGCGCTCGTGCCCGTGTCGAGCGACGGCGACCTCGGCGCGCCGCTCAGCCGCGAGGGGGCTGCTCGTGGGCCCGCGACGGTCACCCGCGGCGCGCGGATCCTCGGGCCGTCGCGCTCCGTCGCCGACGCGATGGCGCGGGCGAGGGGGCGCGCGCGGATCCGTCGGGACGCGCTCGTCGCGGAGGGAGAGCTCGACCTCGCGCGCTACGGCGAGCTGCTCCAGGTGCGGTCGCTCGTGGGCGTGCGGGGCGCGGGGGACGAGCACGACGGGCTGTACCTGGTGAAGCAGGTGAGGCACCAGATCCGAAGGGGAGGGTACACGATGCACTTCACGCTCCAACGCGAGGGCTTCGGGACCACCGTCCCGGGGGTGAGGACATGAACGAGATCCACGGAAAGTACCGGGGCGTCGTGACCAACGACCGCGACCCGCGCCGTCTCGGCCGCGTGCAGGTGAGCGTCCCCGCCGTGCTCGGCGACGCGCGCGTGTGGGCGATGCCCTCGGTCCCCTTCGCGGGCCCGCAGGTGGGGGTGGTCTTCGTCCCGAAGGTGGGGACGGGCGTGTGGGTCGAGTTCGAAGGGGGCGACACCGATTTCCCCATCTGGTCGGGCTGCTACTGGAAGCCCGGCGAGCTCCCGCCCGCGGCCGGTGACCCCGCGACGCGCGTGCTCCGCACCGAGTCCCTTGCCCTCGAGGTGAAGGACGGGCCGAGCGGCACGATCACCCTCGAGCTCGTCCCCCCGTCGGCGCGCGTGCTCACCCGCGTCGTCCTCTCCGGCGACGGCGTCACCATCACCTACGGCACCTCCCACATCAAGCTCTCCGCCTCGGGCGTGTCGGTCAACGACGGCGCGCTCGAGGTCACCTGAGGCGCGCGATGCCAGGCCACGTCCTCCACCCGGGCTCCCTCGGCGTGTGCATGCACGGCGGTCAGGTGACCCTCCAGGCCACGCAGGCGCGCGTCCGCGTCGCAGGTCAGCCGGTCTACACGCTCGACGACCCGGCCCTCGTCGCGGGGTGCCCCTTCACCCTTCCCGGCCCCGGCCATCACCCCTGCGTGCGCGTCCGTTGGACGGGCGCCGCGACGCGCGTCCGTGTGCAAGGGCGACCCGTCGTGCTCCGGGACGCTCCCGGGGTGTGCATCGCCGCCGACCAGGCGCCGCAGGGCGCGCCGATGATGATGTCATGCCAGCCGCGCGTCCGCGCGCGCTGAACGAAGGAGGAGCGACCGTGAAGACCTACGCGATTCGACCCGCGCGCGCCGCCTCCGCCTCTCGCGAATCAGGATCCGCCTTCTCCCCAAAGGAGTCCCCATGAACCTCTCGTTCCCGCTCCGCATCGCGCGGGGCCGCGCCGCCGTCTGCGACGACGCCGCGCACGCCCGCGACCTCATCGAGCAGCTCCTCTTCACAGCGCCCGGCGAGCGCGTCGACCGCCCCGACTTCGGCTGCGGGGTCCACGACCTTCTCTTCGGCGCCGCCAGCCCCGATGTGGCCTCCGCCGCGCGGGTGCTCCTCCAGGGGGCGCTCCAGCGCTGGCTCGGCGAGGTCGCGACCTTCGAAGACGTCGCCGTCGAAGCCGACGGCTCCGCCCTCCGCGTCACCGTCCGCTACACGCTCACGCGCGGCGGCCGCGTCACCTCCACGTTCACCCGCGAGGCATGAGTCATGACCGACACCCTCCGCTGCGCCCTCGACCGCCGCAAGGACCTCGTCCGAGCCCAGGGACTCGCCCTCGGGATCAACGGGATCGACCGCGTCGAGGCGAGCACCGAGGTCACGGACGCGCGCCGTGTCCTCCTCGTCCATTTTCTCCACCCCGTGCCCCTCACCACCAGCCCCATCTTTCGCGTGCGGGTCGTGGGCGGCCCCGACTCCCTTCCCGTTGAGGTCGTGCTCGAGGAGCGCAACGACACCCCCATCGTCCGCGTCACCGTCCGCCAGCGCGGCGACGATGGGACCTACCGCCTCGTGCTCGTCGCCCTCGACGCCGAGCGACCGCCCGACGGCTTCGACCCGGTGCTCTGCGCGGCGGCCTTCTCGTTCTACGCCGACTGTCCCCTGGCGGTCGACTGCGGCCTCCCCGAGACGGCGGTCGGGGCCCCGCCGCCGCCTTCGCTCCACGACGTCCTGGCGCGTGACGCCTTGAGCCTGCGCCGCCTGATGTTCGACCGGCTCACGCGGACGCTCCCCGCGTGGGCAGAGCGCAACCCCGCCGACCTGGGCGTCGCCCTCGTCGAGCTCTTCGCTCACGTGGGCGACCGCGTGAGCTACCTCCAGGACGCCGTCGCGACGGAGGCTCACCTCACCACCGCCCGGCGCCGCACCTCCGTCCGACGCCACGCGCGCCTCGTCGACTACGCCCTCCACGAGGGCTGCAACGCCCGCGTCTGGGTGTGCTTCGAGACGAGCGCCCTGAAGTCCCTCCCCCCCCGCACCCGCCTCGCCGCGGCGGGCGCTCTCGGCTTCGAGACCATGACATCGGCCTGGCTGATCCCCGCGCGCAACGAGCTCGCGCTCCACGCATGGGGCGCCGAGGTGTGCGCCCTGCCGCGCGGCGCTACGCGCGCGGCGCTCCGTTGGCCCGTCGGCGCACCGGCAGACCTTCTGGCGCCGGGCGACGCGCTTCTTTTCGAAGAGGTCGCCGACCCCCGAAGCGGCGCGCCCGAGGGCGCCGATCGGACACGGCGCCACGTGGTCCGCCTGCGCGCGGTGGGCCCCACGCTCCGTGACGTGATCGCCGCGTGCGACGTCCGCGAGGTCACCTGGGACTCCGACGACGCGCTCCCCTTCGACCTGGCGGTGTCCGCTCGGCACCCCGACACCGGCGCGCTCCTCCAGGGCCTCTCCGTCGCGCGCGGCAACCTCTGTCTCGCCGAGCACGCGGCGCCCGTCTCGCCCTTCGAGCTCCGCGTGCCAGCGCGCGACGACCGCGGCGTCCTCCGCCTCCCGCTCCCCGTGGTCGACCTCACCTGGCGCTCCGATCTCCCGACCGCGCCCCTCCCCTCCGCCGCGCGCTCCCTGCGCCAGGAGCCGCACCTCGCGGCGCCCGCCCTCACGCTCATCGAGGTCGTCGGGGGGGGAGACGGGGCCTCGTGGCTCGCTCGCCCCGACCTCCTCGCGAGCGCCCCCGAGGATCCGCACTTCGTCGTCGAGGTCGACAAGGGTGGGGGCTTCGTCCGCTTCGGTGATGACATCCACGGGCGACGGCCGCCTCCCGGGACCGTGTTTCGGGTCGAGGCGCGGGTCGGCAATGGCGCGCGCGGTCACATCACCCCCGGCCTCCTCCACGCGGTCGTTTCGTCGGAGGACGTGTCCTTCGTCACCTCTGTTCGCAACCCCATGAGCGCGGTGGGGGGGGTCGATCCCGAGCCGCTCGAGCAGGTTCGTCGCCTGGCGCCGGTTGCCTTCCGGCGCCAGGAGCGAGCCGTCACCCTCGACGACTGGGTCGCCGCCGCGGAGCGCCACCCTGAGGTGCAGCGCGCCATCGCCCGCCTGCGCGACACCGGCGCGTGGAAGACGGTGTTCGTCACCGTCGACCGCCGCGGGGGTGAGGCCGTCGACGAGCCCTTCCGCGCCTCGCTCCGCGCGTACCTCGAGCGCTACCGCCTCGCGGGGTGTGACCTGGAGGTCGAGGCGCCGCGCTACGTCCCCCTCGAGATCGTGATGCGCGTCTGCGTGGCCGAGGGGCACCCGCGCGGCGACGTGCGGCGCGCCCTGCTCGATCGCTTCAGCGCCCGCGCGCTCTCCGATGGGACGCTCGGGCTCTTTCACCCCGACGCCCTCACCTTCGGCCAGCACATCGCGCTCAGCCCCCTCGTGGCGGCCGCCCGCGCGGTGCCCGGGGTCGTCGCTGTTCGGCCGGTGATCTTCCAACGCATGGGCGCGCGGCCCCATCCGGGCGCGGCGCCCGCGTGGCCCGAACGCGACGAGATCGCCCTCGGGCGTGACGAGATCGCGCGGCTCGACGGGCTCGCGGCCCACCCCCACCGGGGCCGCCTCGCGTTCGAGATGGAGGGCGGGCTGTAAGTCCCTCCGCAACGCATCCACCTGCGCCGCCGTGGGGGGCGCCTGCGTCGCCGACGGCGGGGTCGCTCCGCCGCTCCTCGTCGCCCGCGCCTCGCAGCGCTGGCTCCGCGAGAACGCCCCCGAGGCGCTCGCCGGGGGGTAGGAGGGCCCCTCGGGTCTCCGCACCACGCGGCCGCCTGCGCCCGTGGTACAAGCGTCGGAGCCCTCGCGGAAGGTCTCCCGATTGCCCCCTCGACCCCGCATCGTCCTGGTCCGCGTCTACCAGCCGCAGGTCGTCGACGACCTCGCGCACCCGCTGGGCATCATGGCGCTCGACGCGTGGCTCCGCGCCCGGGGCTACGACGACATCCACCTCCACGACATGCGCCTCGACCGCGAGACGCCCGCGCAGGCCGCCGCGCGGGTCCTCGCGCTCGCGCCCGACGTGGTGGGCCTCTCGTCGCTCACCGTCGAGAAGGACGCCACCCACGCGCTGGCCGGGCTCCTGCGGGCGCGGGCCCCGGGGGTCACCGTGGTGCTCGGCGGCCCCTACGCCACCAGCGCCACGCGGACGGCGATGCGCGACCCGGCGATCGACTACCTCGTCGTGGGCGAGGGGGAGCTCACCTTCCACGAGCTGCTGGAGACGCTCCGCGGCGGGGGCGACGTGGCGGGCGTGCGGGGCATCCTCTACCGCCGCGAGGGGAGCGTTCATGAGACCCCCGCGCGCCCCTTCGTCCAGGACCTCGACGCGCTCCCCATCCCGAGCTGGGACCGCGTCGACATGGCGGCCTACCAGCGCGTGGGCTGCGTCGACCACCTCACCGGGCGCCCCTGGGTGGTGTTCTACACGTCGCGCGGCTGCCCCTTCAAGTGCACCTACTGCCACGACGTGTTCGGGAAGAAGTTTCGCGCGCGCTCGCCGGCCCGCGTGGTCGAGGAGATGGAGCTGCTCTACACGCGCTACGGCGTGCGGGAGTTTCACTTCTACGACGACATCTTCAACTTCAACAAGGCGCGGGTCCTCGAGATCTGCAGGCTCCTCCGCGCGAAGCGCTGGCCCGACGTGGCGCTCCAGTTTCCCAACGGGGTGCGCGCCGACATGATGGACGTCGAGCTCCTCAACGCGCTCAAGTCCGCCGGGGCCTTCCGCCTGAGCTACGCCATCGAGTCTGCCTCGCCGCGCATCCAGAGGCAGGTGAAGAAGCACCTCCGGCTCGACCGGGTGAGGCGCCTCATCGAGGACACCGACCGCCTCGGGCTCCTCGCGCACGGCTTCTTCATGCTCGGCTTCCCGGGCGAGACCCGCGACGAGGTGCGGGCCACCATCGACTGGGCCCTCGCTTCGAAGCTCCACACCGCGGCCTTCTTCCTCGTCTGCCCCTTCGAGGGGACCGCCCTCTCCGACGCCTACGTCGCCCCCGCCCGCGAGCTCCACGGCGCCGAGTGGCAGTACTACCACGCCCCCTTCAGCCTCTCCGAGGTGCCCGCGGGCGAGCTCAAGCGCATGCAGCGCGAGGCCTACCTGCGCTTCTACCTCGACCCCTGGCGGGTCACCCGCTTCGCCGAGCTCCTGCCCGACCTCCGCGTCTTCCGTCGCCTCGTCCCCACCTTCTTCCAGATCGTCGGCGACGGCCTCGGCAAGCTCCACGGCGGCAACGAGCGCTCGTGGGACCACGCCCCCGCCGCCGTCGACGCCCTCGTCGGCGCCCGCGCGCCCGTCCGCACCGAGTCCCCCGAGGAGCCTCCGGCGCCCGAGGCCCCGCGCGACGTGGTGCCGCTCCGCCCGCGCCAGGCGCGCCCCTGACGGAGGCCCCGAGGTGCGCGTCGAGGTCTCGGCCCGCGCGGGAGCACACCGAAGGCGTCGGCGCGCTTCTCTCCCCGTCGCCCGTCACTGCGCCGCGCGCTGCGCGTAGTAGAGCGGTCCTGTCCGGGTCACGTATCCCCAGCTCGCGAGGTCGGACCCCGAGATCTCTCCCTCCGCGACCGTGACCCAGTCCCGATCTCCCGCGTGCCACCAGCGATAGACGGGCACGGCGCCAGGGACGGCCTGGGCGTACGCGTAGAAGTCGAGCGTCTTGCGCTCATAGCCCCAGCTCTGGAGGGTGGCGTCCGGGATCTGCCCGTCGGGGACCGTGACCCAGTCCCGATCTCCCGCGTGCCACCAGCGATAGACCGCGACCCGCCCCGGCTCGGGTCGGTCGAAGACGAGATGGGAGCACGTGCGGCGCGCGTATCCCCAGCTCGTCATCTCGGCCTCGCTCGGCTCGCCGGCCCCACGCCCCATCGTGACCCAGTCCCGATCCCCCTCGTGCCAGAAGCGACACGCGAGCGTCTGGGGCGCGGCCGTGGCGGCCATGGCCGACGAGGCGGCCCCTCGGGTGTGGCACGCGGTCAGCGTCGCGAGCGCGCAGATCCAATGGACGCAGAGGGAGAGCGTGCGGGGGAGGAGGGGCATCGGGGGGATCCTCGTGAGGGTGTTGGGAGCGTCTGCGCCGTGAACGTACGGACCACGCGATCGGTCGTGCAGGGGGCCTCAAACTTCTTTTGTTCGGCCCCGAACGATTGGCCTCCCCGTCCACACCCGACGCGCACTGTCACCATGGTGGCGCCCGACGGCGAGGCGACCACGAGCCTCTGCCTCTGGAGGTCGGGGCACCACGCGCCGCGCGTCGCGGTGGAGGTGGTGAGCGAGGAGACGGCGGAGGAGGACGATCGCGACGGCCCGGCGCGCTACGCCGTGAGCGGCGTGAAGGAGCCGTGCTCCACCGCGGGCCCGCGCACCCGGACACGCCTTGCGCCGCGAGGTGTGATGGGTGTGTCACCACGGTGTGATCGCCGTGTGATCGGAACCTTCGGATCGGGCGTGTATACGAGTCGAGGATTCCTCGTTTCGCCGGCAGATGGATGCGCCGTGAGGGACGGTGTGCGCTCGGGTGCACCGCGCGCGGGCGACGTCTGCACACCCCACGCCATTCGAACGCCATCACCCAGGAAGAGACCGATGAGCACACGGAGACATCATGCACAGCGCTGGGGGGCGATCGCCCTCCCCGTCGCGCTCGGGCTCGCGAGCTGTACAGGCGACTCGGGCG
>CAZJJQ010000008.1:1176-21583 GCA_964546345.1 uncultured Planctomycetales bacterium | reverse complement strand
GCGCCCGTCGTCGTCCCGGCGCCCACGCCGCCCGCTCCGCCCCCGCCGGTTTCCACCCCCGCGACGGTGGCGCCCGGGGAGGCGCGGGCCGCGCCGACGTTCGCTCCCGCAGCCGTGGTCGTCCCGTGCGCGCCGTGCTGCCCCTCGCGCCGGTGGACCCTGCGGATGGACGGGGGCGCCACGTGGCTGTCCGATCTCGAGCGGCGCCTGGGAGAGGGGGTGCCCGGCGGCGTCCCGGAGCTGTCCTGGGACGGCATCCCCTACGACCCGGCCCTCGCGGCGCGCTTCGGCCTCGAGGTGGCGCTGAGCGACTGCACGACGGCCGAGGTGGGCTTCACGTGGTACGGCACGTTCCAGGCGGACGGTGATCGTCAGACGGGCGCGTTCGGGTTCGCGCCGCCCGTGGGCGGCGTGTCGCCGCAGCTGACCGTCTCGATGGATGCGGAGGCCGAGGTCCACGGCGCGCGCGTGGCATGGTGGCGACGGTTCGCCTCCGGCTCGCGCTTCACCGCGGAGTACGGGGCCGGTGCGCGCTGGATCCGGTTCACGGAGTCCGGCGACGCGACGGACTGGCAGCCCGCGTTGGTGGCCGGGACGCCCACGCTGCACGGTGAGGCGACCGACGACCTGGTCGCGGGGCTCCTCGGCGCGCGCCTCGCGTTCCACCCGTGCGACGGGTGGACGATCGGCCTGGCGGGGGAGGCGTTCGGCGGCTGGATGCACCGCGACCTCGACGTCCGCGACACCGCCGTGCTGTCGGCGGGAGCGCATGCCTCGTCGCTCGAGGAGGACGACGTCTCCTGGGGCTTCGAGGCCGAGGTCTCGGTGCGGCGCGCGCTGAGCGACCAGCTCGCCCTGCGCGGCTCGGTCGGCGTGCTCTACCTCGCCGACGTGAACCGCCTCGACACGGTCTTCGACTTCGGTCGCGCCGCCTCGGGCGTCGTGCAGGCGCGCGACGACGGGCGCGAGGCGTGGATCCCGCACGTGTTCCTCGGGTTCGAGCTCACGTTCTAGGTCGGCCGATCGCCCCGGGACGCCGGGGGTCGCGCCGCCCGGCCCCGGGCCGGGTGGGGAGGTTTCGATGGGTCGCTCCGTTGGCGGTCGCTCCTTGGGCCTCGGTCTCGCCCTCGTCCTCGCCTCGGCCGTGTCGGCGGGATGCGGCGGTGGAGGGACGACCAGCTCGGCCGCCGGGGCCGTCGTCGTCTCCACCGTGACGGCGCCCCTGTTCAACACGACGCCGGGCCCGTTCACGGTGACCGGCGCCGGCTTCGCGACCCTCGCCGGGAACACGGTCACCGTGCGGTTCACGGCGTCCTTTGGGACTCCGTTCGCCGGCGGGACCTCGGCCTTCGCCGACGTGCCGGCCGCCGTGATCTCGGACACGGAGGTCGCCGGCACGAGCCCCGTGGGGCCCGGCCCCACGGTCACGGCGACGGTGACCGTCATCCTGCCGTCCACCGTGTCGGGCTCGTCCGCGGGCGCCATCGCGACGTTCCTCGGCATCACCGTGGACTCGTGCACCCCGAACCGCGTCCCCTCCGACGTGCCGTCGCCCATCGTGCTCGCGGGCAACGGCTTCGCCCCCACGGGCTCCGCCTGCACGATCCGCTTCCGCGCCCCCGCGGGCACCCCCTTCCTCGGAGGCACCTCCGCCACCCTCGACGTCCCGGGAACGGTGGACTCCCTCACCCAGATCTCGGGCACCACGGCGGTGACCGGGCTCGCGAGCAAGCTGAACGCGCGGATCGAGGTGCTGCTCCAGGGCGGCGGCGCCGGCGGATCCGTCGGCCCGATCCTGCTCTTCGAGGTCCGCCCGACCGCCGTGGCCGACCTGTTCTCGGGCGCCATCGGGAACGTCCCCTTCTCCGTCGCCGCGGGCGGGGGCCTGCGCGCCAACGACACCGATCCCGACGGCGACCCGCTGACCGTCACCGCCGGGACGTTCGCCACCTCGCAGGGCGGGAGCGTGACCGTCGCCGCGGACGGCAGCTTCACCTACCGCTCGCCCCTCGGGTTCGAGGGCGCGGACACGTTTGCCTACACGCTGAGCGACGGGTTCCTGACGGCCCCCGGCAGCGCCACTGTGAACGTCGCCGAGGTCGTGTGGTTCATCGACTCGGCCGCCGCCGCGGGCGGCAGCGGCCGGTCCGAGGCGCCGTTCCAGACGGTGGCCGCGTTCAACGCGATCCAGGGCGCCGGTCCGACGCCGGCGCAGGTGGACGACTACGTCACCGTCCGGGACCGGGGCGCGACGTACGCAGGCCCCCTCACCCTGCTCGCGGGCCAGCGGCTGTGGGGCAGCGGCGAGGCGCTGGTGATCGGGCCGACGACGGTGGTCGCCGCCTCGACGCGTCCCGTCCTCCAGGCGGCCACCGGGGCCACCGTCACCGTGGCCACCGGCAACCAGATCCGGGGCATCGACCTCCGGAACACGGCGGGCCGCGGCATCGCCGGCACGGGGTTCGGCACCCTCACGATCCGCACCAGCCGCGTCGTCGTCACGGGCGGCCGCGCGCTCGACCTCGCGACGGGCACGCTCGACGCGCAGCTCATCGACGTCTCCTCGACGACGAGCCCGAACGAAGGCTCCCTGCTGTCCGCCGTGGGCGGGACGCTCTCGATCTCGGGCACCTACACCGCGAACACGCCGACGACGGACGGCCTGAAGCTCGCGTCGAGCAACGTCGCCACGACGATCGCCGCCGTCTCCATCTCGAGCACCGGCGGCCAGGGCATCGACCTCGTCGGCGGCACGGGGCTGTTCCAGGTGGACGGCGGCACGATGGACCTGATCGGGAAGAACGGGCTCCAGGCCGCGTCCCGCTCGGGCGCCGTCACGTTCAGGAACGCGGTCGTCTCGCGCACGGGCAACGGCGGGGTGCCGGCCCAGGAGGGGCACGGGCTGCGGCTGCGCGAGTGCACCGGCGCGATCCTCGTGGACAACTGCGATCTCACCGACCTCCGCGACAACGATCCCGCCTTCTTCACCGACAACAACGGGGTGGACTTCCTCAACACCACCGGCACGCTCCAAAGCCTCACGATCACCGGCTGCGACTTCAAGGGCACCGCCGTCGCGCTGAACGGCACCACGACCGACCACGGCGCCCGGGTCCTCCTCGAGGGGACGGCCGTCGTCACGACGGTCACGTTCACGAACAACACCGCGTCCATGACGGACGGGAGCGCCATCCAGGTGTGGCTCGACCCCGACGACTCGGGCAACGCCCCCAGCATCGGGACGCTCAACGTCACGGACAACCCGTCCATCCAGACGCAGGGATGGGGCGTCGAGATCCGCGTGGACGGCCTCTCCACGCTCCCGAGCTTCCACGTGGACCGGAACAAGCTGTTCGGCGACAACACCGCGTTCCCGACGCTCGGGTTCACGGCGTCCGGCGGCGTGCTGTTCGACATGGGCGAGTTCGGCATGGGCATCGTCAGCACCGCGACCGCGACGGGGACGATCAGCGACAACGACATCGACGACCTCGGCGACGGCGCCTTCGACCGCGGGATCGACGTCCTCACCCAGGACGCCACCGTGCTCAACCTCACGGTGAACGCCAACAAGGTGGACGGGATCGCGGCGGAGGGGATCGCGCTGCGCTCGTTCGACGCGACGAAGATGACGGTCAAGCTGACGAACAGCTCGCTCGCCACGACGCGCCAGGTGCTCCTCGGCGCCGGCGGCGGGGCGCTGCAGGCGACGTCCGACCAGACCTCGACGCTCTGCCTGCGCGCCACGGGCAACGCCGTGGGCCTCGCGCCGCGGACCCTCGCCATGAACGCGAACGGGGCGAGCCAGCTCCAGCTCGACGGGATCTCGCCCGCCAACCCCACGCCGGCGCAGGTGGTGGCCTACGTGGCGCCGCTCAACACGGGCGTGCTCACGGTCACCGCGGTCAGCGGGGGCGGCACGTTCGGCACCTGCACGATCCCGTAGCGGAGGAGGGGGGCGCCGGGGGGCCGCCCTCCGCGTGTCCCCCGCGCCGCCCGACCGCGGGCGGCTACGACCCGAGGCGCGCCGCGAGGGCCTCGAGCGCCGCCCCGCACGGGCCCACGACCTTCAGGTGCGCGATCCCGTCGGCGCGCGTGGCGCCGCGGTTGACGATCGCGATCGGCACGCCCCGGTCGGCGGCGTCGCGCACGAACCGCCAGCCGGAGAACACCTGGAGCGACGTCCCGACCACGAGCAGGGCGTCGGCCTCGCGCACCCGCGCGTACGCGTCCGCGACGCGGGCCGGCGGCACCGACTCGCCGAAGAAGACGACGCTCGGCTTGAGGAGCCCCCCGCACGCGGGGCACGGCGGAACCCGGAACGACGCGAAGTCCTCCGCGAAGAGGTCGGCGTCGCCGTCGGGGGCGAACGCGGCGGTGCGACCGGCCCACGCGGGATTCGCGGCGAGGAGGCGCGCCTGCACGTCGTCGCGTGGCTCCGCGCGCCGGCAGGCGAGGCACTCGACGGCGTCGAGGCGTCCGTGCAGGTCGATCACGGCCCGTGATCCCGCGCGCTGGTGCAGGCCGTCCACGTTCTGCGTGACGAGGTGATGCAGCCGTCCCGCGGCCTCGAGGCGCGCGAGCGCCGCATGCGACGGGCCGGGCCGTGCGCGCGCGAAGAAGGGCCAGCCCGCGAGGCTGCGGGCCCAGTAGCGCTGCCGCGCGTCCTCGCGTCGCACGAAGTCCGCGAGCACCACGGGCGGCTTGCGCTTCCAGGCGCCCGCGTCGTCGCGGTAGTCGGGGATCCCCGAGTCCGTGCTGCACCCGGCGCCCGTGAGCGCGACGACCCGCGTCCGGGCGCGCAGCAGGTCGACGAGGGGCTCGATCGCGAGCGGCTCGGCGGGCGGGGGCGTCGGGGCGGTGTGCACGGCGCCGATGGTACGGCCCCGGTCGGCGGAGGTGGGGGGCGGCGGGGGCGGATGACGGGGCTCGCGCCCACGTCGGGCGTGCGGGTGGCGGAGCGGGACTCCGCCGCCGCGGCGGATCGCGCCGCGCCCCGCGGCCCCGGGCATCCTCTCCCTGCCCCCCGCGCCCCCCTGACCCTCTCCCGTGACCTCCGCCCCCGACCTCTCCCCCGATCCTGCGCCGCTGCCCGCGCCGACCCCGAGCGCGGGCGTCGCCGCGCACCGGGCGCCCTCGGGGCTCGTGCTCGGGCTCGCGACCTTCGCGCTGTTCCTCGTCTGGAGCCACACGTTCCTCGCGTTCGAGGTGCTCCTCGCCCCGAAGTCGGGCGCGGCCCCGTTCGACGCGCTGGGGCTGACCGTGGCCCGCTTCGCGCCCGTGACGATCCTCTGCGCGGCGTGGTGCTTCGGGGTGAAGCGGCGCGAGGCGCTGGCCATCGTGCGCGCGCACCCGCTCCGACTGCTCGCGTGCGGCGCCCTCGCGGTGCCCGTCTACAACGTGGCGCTCTACTACGGCATGGAGCACCACGTCGCCGGCCCGATCGCGTCGCTGCTGACCACGCTGTCGCCGCTCTACCTGCTGATCCTCGGCACCGTGGCCCTCAAGGAGCGTCTCACCTGGCGCAAGGGGGTGGGCCTCGCGCTCGGGCTCACGGGCGTGGTGCTCATCGCCAAGGCCAAGGCGCCCACGGGGGCCGGGTTCGCGCTGCCCGTGGTCGTGCTGGCCCTCGCGCCGCTCGCGTGGTCGGTGCACACGTTCCTCAGCAAGCCCATGACGCGCACGCACTCGCCGGTGCTGTGGACGTACCTCGCGCTGGTGACCGGCGGAGTGCCGCTGCTGCTCGTGCTGCCGTTCCACGGCGGCCCGCAGATGGCCGCGCTCGACGCGACGGGCGCGCTGCTGCTCGCCTACCTCGCGCTCTTCGCGACGATCGGCGGCTTCGCCCTGTGGACCTGGCTGCTGAAGTTCCTGCCGGCGAGCACCGTGGGGCTCACGATCTTCCTGAACCCGCCGCTGACGACCGCGGGGAAGTGGGTGCTCTCGAAGGTGCGGCCCGCGGCGTTCACGTTCTCCATCACCCCGCTCGAGTGGGTGGGCGGGGCCGTGTCGCTGCTCGGGGTGGCGGTGGCCGTCCTGGGTCGCAGGCGCGCCTGACGGGGCGCGCGGACCCTGTGGAGGGGAGGGTTGCGCGACGGCCCTCGGCGCGGGATGCTCTCCGCGGCCCACGGCGGGCCCGCGGGGAGACGCCCATGGACACCACCACGGCTTCGGACCGTCCGGCGGAGCCGGAGGCCTCGCGCCGGCTCCACGTCGCGCTCTCGGGGGGTGGGCACCGGGCCACGCTCTACGGGGTCGGCGCCCTCCAGTACCTCGTGGACGCGGGGCTCGCGCGGGACGTCGTGGCCGTCGCCAGCGTGTCGGGCGGCTCCATCGCCAACGGCCGGGCGGCCCAGGAGGTGGACCTCAGGACCGTGTCGGCGCCGGAGTTCGTCTCGAAGGTGACCCTGCCCCTCGCGCGGCGCATCGCGGTGGGCGGCACCCTGTTCGCGACCTTCAGGACGTGGCTCTTCCTCGTCGTCGAGCTGCTCCTCGGCCTGCTGCTCCTGACGTGCTGCCTGCCGTGCTCCCTGCCGATCGACGGCGGGTGGCGGGTCGGCGTCTTCTTCGCCGCGTTCGTCCCGTTCGCCTGGCTGCTGCCCCGCCGGGGAGCGCTCCACGACCACGCCCTCCACCGGCACTGGCTGCACGACGCGGCGGGGCGGCCGACGCTGCTGCGCGACACCCACGGCGAGGTGGACCACGTGTTCTGCGCGACCGACCTCGAGGGGCAGCACCACGTCTACTTCGCGCAGCGGTTCGTGTGGAGCCACGACCACGGCCGAGGCGTGCCGGGGAACGTGCGGCTCTCCACCGTGGTCCAGGCGAGCGCCGCGTTCCCGGGCGGGTTCCCCCCGCGGGTGCTTCCGAAGGCGACGTTCGCCTTCCGGGCGCCGGACCGCGCCGCCGGGACGGCCGGGCGCGCGAAGCGCCTCGTGCTGGCGGACGGCGGCGTGTACGACAACATGGGCGAGCAGTGGGCGAGCGGCTACGCGTCGAGGCGACGAGCCGAGGATCGCCTGCCGCCGTGCGATCCGGCGCACCGGGCCACGAGGGAGGACCGGAGCCCCCAGCGCCTGCTCGTGGTCAACGCGAGCGCGCGCCCGACCTGGCGCCCGTTCGCCTCCGGGTGGAAGCCGCTGTGGAGCGAGATCGCGGCGCTGCTGCGCGTGGTGGACGTCATGTTCGGCCAGACCACGTCCCATCGGCGCAAGAGCCTTCGCGCGGAGTTCGGCGACGGGGGGGACCTCGACGGCGCCTTCGTCTCCATCGACCGCTCCCCCGCCGACCTGGCCCGCAGCTCGCTGCGTCGGCACGACGGCTCGGAGGTGCGCGCGCGGGCGGTCCTCACCCTGCTCGGGCTGCCCACCGACGGCACGGGCGACGACCCGTGGGCGGCCGAGGCATCGCTCAACCAGGCGGTGGGGACCACGCTCTCGACGTTCCCACCGGAGACGGTGGAGCGCCTGCTCCGGCACGGCTACCTGGGCGCGATGTGCAACGGGCACGTGCTCTTCGGGTGGCCCCTGCTCCCGATCCCCACGTTCGGGATCGCCCCCTCGGCCTGAGCGCGCCTACCGGGCCGGAGGCGCGCTCCGCGCGGCGGGGGCCGCGGCGCGGTTCCGCTCGACGAGCCACCAGACGACGCCCGCGAGGGCGCCTCCCAGGTGCGCCGCGTAGCCGATGCGGCCGGTCCCGAAGGCGGCGCCGAAGAGCTGCATCGCCACCCAGATGCCCAGCACCCATCGGACGGGGGCCACCCAGCGCAGGACCACGGGCCCGCCCCCCCGCAGGCCGAAGAAGAAGAACGGGATGCCCACCTTCACCTCGGGGAGCGCGAGCGCGTAGTACGCCATCAGCCCGGAGATGCCGCCCGACGCGCCGATCGAAGGGACCGAGCGGTCCGCGCGGCTCGCCGCGTCGAACAGGTCGCCGACCACCGTCGCGGCGAGGAGCAGGGCGACGAACCGCACGCGACCGAGTCGGCCCTCGAGGTCCTCGCCCGTCAGCAGCAGGAAGAACGCGTTGAAGAAGGCGTGGAAGAAGCCGCCGTGGAGGAAGAACGACGTCACGAACGTGAGGCCGCCCTGCCGGAAGATCGCCTCGGGGACGAAGCCCCACTCCACCACCCACCGCGCGTGGGTCGTCCCGATCGAGCCGAACCCGGTCGACGCCCAATCGCCGACCGTGGGCAGGATCCAGAGGGCCAGGAAGGAGGCCGCGAGCGCCCAGGTGAGGAAGGGACGGACGAGCCGCTCCGGTGCGTTCACCTTGGAGACGAGGCCGAGGATCGCGCCGAGGAAGTCGCCGCCTTCGAGGTCGAGCTCCACGGTGTCGGAGTCGAGCCGCTTCGCCTTCAGCGGCTTGCGATCGGTCGCGCCCGTCGCCCGCGGCGGTGGCGGCATCCCTCGCGGGGGCGGAGGGGGCGGCGGGCTCGCGGTGGAGCGGGGGCTCGGGCCGCCCTGGCCGGCAGCGACGCGGTTCGCCCCCGCCTCGGCCCCGGCGCCGTCGAACCAGACCACCTGACAGCGTGCGCACGCCGCCACCTCGCCCTCGACCTCGTCCTCGACGAGCCGGGCGCGCCCCATCCCGTCCGAGCACGCGGGGCAGTGGAGGCCCTCCGGCCCCGCCGACGCCTGCGCCTCCGGCCACAGGGCGTCCACCGCGCTCGCGCCGTGCCGTCCGCGCAAGATCGACGCCGTCTCCGCGCGGCCGCCGCACCCGGGGCAGGCGTACGTCGTGCCCGCGTCGGTGCGCGTCTCGGACAGCGGATCGACGCAGCGGGGACACAGGAGCATCGGTGGGCGGCCCTCCTCCAGAGGTCCCCATGGTACGGCCTCGGGCGGCGCCGCGTGCGAGGCCCCCTCTGCTCGCGCTAGCGTCCCCCGGGGAGGTAGATCCAGGAACCTCCGTACACCGTCAGCCGGACGGGGACCGGCGAGACCTCGTACCGCGGTGCGTTGCTCGCCGAGATCGCGAGGCCCAGCCGATGGCCGGGGAGCAGGTCGACGGCGAGGTCGGGAAGGCCCACCTCGACGGTGAGCGTCGTGCCCGCCTCCACGGGCTCGGGGCGCGAGAAGGACCCGCGGAGCGACAGCCGGCGCACCGCGTCGGCGAGCAGCATCACGCGTCCGTCCGGGAAGACGTCGCACAGCCGCACATGGACGTCCGCGTCCAGGCGAGCGACGGGCGGAGCCCCCGCCAGGGGCTCGACCGTCACGTCGAGGGACGCCGATGCGCGGCCCTCGACGCGCAGCGGGTGCGTGCGGGGGTCCGAGACGAGGAACACGACGTCGGGCCGGTCGAGGACGCCCACCCGTTGGTCGTGGGGGCCCGCAGGGAGCGCGGGATCGAGGTTCGCCCCCCCGAGCGTGGGCACGGGATGCGCGGGGTCGTGGACGAGCGGGTACGCCGCCTCGAACGGAGGGGAGGTGGCGGGCCCCGGAGGCGTCCGGAGGCGGCCCTGCGTGCTGACGAAGTACCGCCGGTTCCAGCTCGGATCCGTCGATGGGGGCCACTCGGGACCGGACCGCCACACGTCGGCGCCGAGCGCGAACCACGTGACGCGCGGCGTGGCCGGGGTCTCGACACCCCGCAGCCACCGGTCAAACCACCGCCGGACGGCCGTGCGGAGCACGGCGACCGTCTCCCGGTAGGGCAGCTCGCCCGCGTCGTTCGCGTACGACGCGGAGACGTGGTGCGTCCACGGTCCGATCAGCAGCCGGTGCTCGGCGCGCGCCGCCGGGCCCCCCGAGGCGCACAACGTGCGGAAGTCGTCCACCATCTCGTCGGGGTGCAGGTCGAACCACCCGCCGATCATCAGGACGGGCACGTCGATCCGTCCCGGCGCGCTCGCGCGATCGACGAGCCGCCAGGCCGCGTCGTCGAGTGGGTGCCCCCGGATGAGGGCGCCCGTGCCGAACCCGAGCCGGTCGAGCACCGCGACGTACTCCTCGCGCAGCACGCCGCCCGGATGGAAGGTCGGGTACCGCCATCCGAGGCCGGACACGAGCGGGACGCAGCACACGAGGTGCGGCGGGCGCGCCTCGGCGGTGCGGAACTGCTGCTGGCCGAGCGCCGACGCGCCCCACGTGCCGACCTTGCCGTCGCACCACGGCTGCGCCGCGACCCACTCGACGCAGTCGTAGCCGTCGTCGCGCCGCTGGCCGTAGCCCGGCTTGGTCCTCGCGTCCTTGGACGAGCCGCGGCCGCGCGTGTCCACGATCACGTACGCGTAGCCGCCCTCGTCCATCACGGCGCGCGGTCCCATGCGGTCCTTGCCGTAGGGCGTCTGCACGAGCACCGCGGGCCACCGTCCGTCGCCCTTCGGCTTCCACACGGTGGCGGCGAGCGCGGCGCCGTCGCGCATCGGGATCGTGGCCTCGAGCCGTTCGTCGGCGGTGGGGAGCCCGATCGCGGGGACGGCCGGAGGCGGCGAGGGGGAGGTCGGGGGCGCCGGGGGCGGGGGGGGCGGTTCGGGTGCGGCCGGTGCCGGCGCGCCATCGTCGGCGGGGGCGGCCCGCGGCGCGGCCCCGAGCATCGCGGCGAGGAGCGCAAGCGTTCGGAGATGCCGGGCGGCCATGGGGAGTTGAACCGAAGGGGGAGGCGGGGGTTTCGTGCCTGGGTCCCGGCGGTTCGTCCGGGGGGGCAGATGGGCCCCCGCCGCCCCCCGGAATCCCCGCGCCCTTCCCCCCGAATCGGGCTTCCAGGGCGAAAACCGTCCGAAATCCGACCGATTCAGGCGGAACACCGACCACGCATCCGCCGGAATCGGCTACTGTTCGGCCCATGAACCTCTCCACCACCTTCCTTGCGGCCACGGCCGCGTCTCTCCTTCTCTTCCCCGTCGCCCCCGCGCGCGCCGGGGACGCGCACGGGGCCCCGGCGGCGCGCAGCATCCTGGCCACCGCCCACGAGTCCGGCCAGTTCCGCACCCTCGAGGCGGCCGTCGCCGCGGCAGGCCTCGCCGGCGCGCTCGAGGGACCCGGGCCCTTCACCGTGTTCGCGCCGACGGACGCTGCGTTCGCGAAGCTGCCCCCGGGCACGGTGGACTCGCTCCTCGCCCCCGCGGGGCTCGAGGCCCTGAAGCGGATCCTGACGCATCACGTGGTGTCGGGCCGCGTCCTCTCGAAGGACCTGCTGCCCGTCGGGCAGGCGACCACGCTCGCCGGGACGACCGTACCGTTCGGCCTGCGGGTCGGCGACGCGAACGTCGTGCAGGCCGACATCGTGTGCTCGAACGGCGTCTTGCACGTGATCGACGCGGTGCTGCTGCCGCCCGCCGCGACGGCCGCCGTCGCGGCCTCGGGCGCGGCCCCCGCGTCGCCGGTGGCGGTGATCCAGGGCGCCATCGATCGCGGTGTCCCGAGGTTCAACGCGGGGGACGTGGCGGCGTGCGTCGCCGAGTACGAGCGGGCCGCGCGCACCGTCCTCTCCCTGCCCGAGGGCGTCGTCGGTCCCCTCGCCCGGGCCTCGTTGGCGCGGGCCCTCGCCGCGTCGCCGACGGACGCGAGCGCGAGGGCCTGGGCCTTGCGCCGGGCGTTCGACCGGATGCTCGAGGACGCCGAGTTCCAGCCCCGGATGGAGGCGCCGATGCCGGCCGGCTTTCCGAAGCCGGGGCCGGTGGACCTCGTGGTGACGAAGGCGTATCCGGCCTATCGCGCGGCCCGCGCGCAGGGCGGTGGGTCGTTCATGACGCTGTTCGGTCACATCCAGCGCAACCGGGTCGAGATGACGACCCCGGTCGAGATGACGATGGACGAGGGCATGGACGCGCTGGACATGGCGTTCCTGTACGGCTCGACCGACCTCGGCAGCGCGGGACGTGACGGGGCGGTGGAGGTGCTCGACCTGCCCGCCGTGACGGTCCTGAGCCTGGGCCTCCGGGGCGAGCCCGACGAGGACAGCCTGCGCGTGGCGAAGGCGGCGATCGAGGCGCGGATGAAGGCCGAGGGGCTCGTCCAGGCGGGGCCGTGGCGGCGGCTGGGCTACAACAGCCCGATGGTGCCGAGCGGCCGACGGTTCTCCGAGCTGCAGGTCCCGGTCCGGAGGTAGCCGTCCGGGCACGGGCCCGAACGGGTCGCGGCGCCGCCCTCGTCGGGGGGCGGCGCCTTCGTTAGCATCGGCAGCATGCGCCACCGATCTCCGTTCGTCGCCCTGGCCGTGCTGCTCGCCGTGGGGAGCGCGGGGGCCGCGCCGGAGCGTGCCGAGCTCCGCCTCGCGGCCGTCTTCTCCGATCACGCGGTCCTCCAACGGGATCGCCCGCTCGCCGTGTGGGGCTTCGCGGAGCCCGGGGACGCGGTGACGGTGACGCTCGCGGGCAGGAGCGCGAAGGCGACGACGGACGCCTCGGGGCGGTTCGCCGCCACCCTCGAAGCCCTGCCCGCGGGGGGGCCGTACGAGCTCGTGGCCGAGGGGCGCACCCGGGTGGTGGCGAGCGACGTGCTCGTGGGGGAGGTCTGGCTCGCCTCGGGGCAGTCGAACATGGCGATGACCGTGGCAGGCGTGCGCGACGCCGACGCGGAGGCCGCGGCCGCCACGACGCCCTCCGTCCGTATGTTCACGACCGCCATGCGGCCCGCGGGCGAGCCCGAGGCCGACGTGCGGGGCGCCTGGGTGGTCGCGGCCCCCGAGACCGTGAAGGGCTTCTCGGCGGTCGGGTGGTTCTTCGGGCGCGAGCTCCACAAGGCGCTCGAGGTGCCCGTGGGGCTCGTCGTGTCGAGCGTCGGGGGCACCGTGGCGGAGGCGTGGACCCCGCCGGAGGCGGTCGCGAAGGAGCCGAGGCTCGCCTCGATGTGGGAGAAGGCGCAGAAGGCCGTGGTGGGGTACGACCGCGCGGCGGCCGAGGCGAAGTGGCGGAAGGCCCACAAGCGGTGGAAGGAGGAGGCCGAGTCCGATCGGCGAGCGGGTAGGAACCCGCCGCCGGAGCCGCCTCCCGTCGCGGATCCCCGCGCGGGGCTGCTCCACCCCGGCTCGCTCTGGAACGGGATGGTGGCCCCGCTGGCCGGGCTCTCGCTGCGCGGGTTCCTCTGGTACCAGGGCGAGAGCAACGCGCCGAGAGCGGAGCAGTACCAGGCGCTCTTCCCGGCGCTGATCCGGGCGTGGCGCGCCGCCTGGGGGCGCGAGGAGCTGCCCTTCTACTTCTGCCAGCTCGCCAACTTCGGCAAGGTGGCGCCCTCCGGCGGCGACAGCCCGTGGGCCGAGCTGCGGGACGCCCAGCTGCTCACCCTGCAGAAGACGCCCTTCACCGGCATGGCCGTGCTCATCGACGTGGGGGAGCCGGCGGACATCCACCCCAAGAACAAGCAGGAGGCCGGCCGGCGGCTGGCGCTCTGGGCGCTCGCAAAGGACTACGGGCGGGCCGACCTCCTCTGCTCGGGGCCGATCCTGAAGGGGATGACGACCGAGGGCGGCAGGATCGTGCTGACGTTCCAGCACGCCGGCACCGGGCTCTCGACCTCGGACGGGCGCGACCCGGAGGGGTTCGCCATCGCGAGCGCGAAGGGCGCCTTCATGCCGGCGCGGGCGAAGATCGAGGGGGACCGGGTGATCCTCACGTGCCCGAAGATCCCTCACCCGACCGCGGTGCGCTACGCGTGGGCCGACGCCCCGGAGGCGGCGACCCTCGTGAACTCGGCGGGGCTGCCGGCGTCCCCGTTCCGCACGGACACGCGCCCCGGCGTGACCGACGGGAAGGACTGAGGGACTGTGAAGGAATCGTCGAACGCGGCACGGGCCCCCGCGATGCGAGGGGGACTGCGGTCATGAGGCGCGCTTCGGGAACCTTCGGCGTGCGGGGTACGTGGTGGCCCGGCGCGGTGCTGGCGCTCCTCGCCGGCGTTCGGATCGTCGCGGGCGAGGGCCCGGAGAGCCGGGGCGCGGTCCCCGACCCGGCGGCTCGGGCGAACGCCGCCACCGAGCTGAGGAAGGAGCAGCGTGCGGGGTTCGAGAGCAAGGATCCGGAGGTTCGGCGCGCCCTGGCGCGCACGTTGCTCGAGAGGGCGGACGGCGCCGAGACGGACGCGCTCCACCGGTACGTGCTGCTCGACCAGGCGGTGGCGCTCGCGGAGGGCGTCCGCGACGTACGCCTGGCGCTCTCCGGGGTGGAGCGCCTCGCCGCGGCCTTCCAGGTGGACGAGGCCCCGCGGGGCCTGACCGTGCTCGAGAACGTGACGCGGGGCGCGAAGGACCCGAGCGTGGTCGCGGAGGCGGCCGCGGCCTGCGTGGAGCTGGCGGGCGTCGCGCTCGGAGCCGACGATGCCGGCGCGGCGGCGCGGGCCGTCGGGATGGCGAAGACGTTCGCGAAGACGGCGAAGCTCCCCGGGCTCGTGGCGCGCGCGACCGAGGTCGGGGCGCTCGTCGATGCGTTCAAGAGGTCGGCCTCGGCGGCCGTCGCCGCGCGGAAGGCGCTCGAGGCGGCCCCCGACGATCCGGCGGCGAACGAGGCCCTCGGCCGGTTCGTCGCGTTCGGGCGCGGACGGTGGGAGGAGGGGCTTCCCTCCCTCGCGAAGGCGGGGGGGCCGCTCGGCGAGCTGGCGGCGAAGGCGCTCGCGCCGTCGGACGAGGCCGCGTCGCGGCAGGCGCTCGCCGACGGGTGGTGGGACCTCGGGCAGCAGGAGAAGGACGTCCTCGCGCGGGCGCGGATGCTCGCGCGCGCGGCGGCGGCGTACGAGGCGGCCCCGACGGAGGCCTCGGCCGAGCGCGCGACGCTCGTGAAGGGGCGGCTCGACGCGATCACGTACCGCGCCTTCGGGCGAGGGGTCGCGCTCACGAAGGACTTCTCGAAGGACGGCCCGATGTCGCTGGCCCTCGGCACCGTGCGGGCGTTCCTCGCGCGGGAGGGCATCGACCGCAGGCGCGAGGGCTGGCGGACCCGGCTGCCACGCTTCCCCGACGTCGCGTTCGCGCGCGGGGAGGAGTACCAGTGGCGCCTCGAGACGAGCCAGGGCGTGATCACGCTGCGCCTCTTCCCCGACACGGCGCCGCAGCACGTGGCGAACGTGATCTACCTGTCCGAGCTGGGCTTCTACGACGGCCTGACGTTCCACCGGGTGGTGTCGGGCTTCATGGCGCAGGGGGGCTGCCCGACCGGATCGGGGAGCGGGAATCCGGGCTACACGTTCGCGTCGGAGCTCGGGGGCGGGCGCAAGCACGACAAGCCGGGCGTGCTCTCCATGGCGAACACCGGGCAGCCGAGCTCGGACGGCTCCCAGTTCTTCGTCACCTTCCGGCCCGCGCCCGAGCTCGACGGCAAACACACGGTGTTCGGGGAGGTGGTGGCCGGGATGGACGTCGTCAAGAAGCTCGAGGCTCAGGGGGGACCGGACCCCGGCACCCCCAAGATCCCGCTGAGGATCCTGACCGCGCGCATCCTGGTGCGGTGAGGGGATGTCGGCGCCCTGCGCACCCCGTGGCTCCGGACCTCGCACGCCTCTCGTGGGCGGCGGGGGGGGCGGGCCCCCCGTCGCGACCCGGGCGGCGTGGGCCCGCCTCCTGCTCGGGACGGGCTTCGCGTACGCGGCGTTTCACGTCTCGGCCACGCTGCTGCGAAGCGATCGCGGCGAGCGGGGGTTGGAGGTCTGCGCGCTGGTGCTCGTCGCGTTGGTCGCGGTCGAGCGCGGCCTTCATGGCACGCCGATGCGGGAGATGGGAACGGCGCTCGGGTTGGGGCGCCCGCGGCCGTTCGGGGTCCTCGTGGCCGCGATCCTCGCGGCGCTTCTCGTGGGGGGGGGCTGGGTCGCGGCGGTGGCGCTCGACGTGACGTGGACGACCAGGCCCGGGTGGGGGAGCACGGTCCCCGGACTCTTCGCCCAGGCAGGGATCGCCGAGGAGGCGCTGTTCCGGGCCTACCTGTTCGGACGTCTCCGTCGCGGACGCAGCTTCCGTCGGGCCGCGCTCCTCTCGCTGCTGCCCTTCGTCGGCGTGCATCTCGTTCTTTTCTTCACGATGCCGTGGACGGTCGCGACGGCGGCGGTGGTCCTGTCGGCGGTCTTGGCCGTCCCCTTCGCCCGCCTCTTCGAGCTCGGG
The DNA here is from genome assembly GCA_964546345.1 of uncultured Planctomycetales bacterium. Taxonomy (GTDB): domain Bacteria; phylum Planctomycetota; class PLA2; order PLA2; family JAEUHO01; genus JAYTCP01. The sequence continues at coordinate 5,557 of CAZJJQ010000008.1, read as the reverse complement.
GGCTCCAGCGTGTGGGCGCCAGCCCTCCTGCACGCCGTCATCCAGGGGACGGTGAAGGTGGTCGAGGTCCCCGGCGTGGCGGGGATGCGCTTCCCTCTCTGCTGGATGGCCGCCTGCATCGCGCTCGCGCCGTGGATCCTGAAGCTCCGCGCTCCCGCCTCCCCCTCGGGAGGAGGCGCGGGGCCGACCCGGCGGACCCCGTAGCCGACCCACGGCGGCGCGCGTGGCGCCCCGCCGGCGGATCGAGCGGTCTCCGTGGACGCGCCCGACCGCGGTAGGCTGATCCCCATGTCCCGCCGACGGTCCGCCGCCACCCGCCGCCTCCGCTCGCTCGCCCTCCTGCTCTCGGTCGCCCTCCTCGCCGGGGCCGGCCGCCCGCGCGTCGCCGCCGCGGAGGACGGACCTCCGCCCGCCGCCGTGCAGCAGGCCATCGACAAGGGCGTCGCGTGGCTCGATCACCGGTTCGCGGAGGGCTTCCCCGACGAGACCTTCCACGGCCCCGTCGAGCTCGTCGTGCTCACGCTCTCGCACGCGGGCGCGAACCTCAAGGACCCCGTGTTCGCCAAGGGCGTCGAGCTCCTCGAGAAGGCCGTCCCGCGCTTCACGTACCGCACCGCGCTCCAGGCGATGGCCCTCGCCGAGGTGAACCCCCGCCGCTACCAGAGCAAGATCGCCCACTGCGCGCAGTGGCTCGTGGACCAGCAGCTCACCGGCGGCGAGTGGGGCTACCCGGGCCCGCCCGACGGCTCCTACCTCCGCATGGACGGGGTCACCGTCCCCCCGCCGCCCCGCCCGGAGGGCGCCCCCGGCGGCGCCGACGCGCCCCTCGAGAAGCTCGTGATCGAGCGCCGCACGCCCCTCGACAAGGCCGGCACCGTGAAGGGCGACTTCAGCAACACCCAGTTCGCGATCCTCGGCCTCCGCGCCGCCCGCGACGCCGGCATCGAGATCCCCAAGGCCACCTGGAAGGCCGCCCTCGACTACCTGCGCAGGTTCCAGCGCCCCGACGGCGGCTGGGGCTACGTCATGGGCGGCCAGCCCGACGAGGCGAGCTACGCCTCCCTCACCTGCGCCGGGATCTGCAGCACCGCCATCTGCCAGGCCGCCCTCGGCGTGAAGGACGTCCGCGGCGATGCGATGGTCAAGAAGGGCCTCGCCTGGGTCCGCAAGAACCTCGACCTCGAGCGCAACGCCAACGTGGACGCCAGCAGCGTCATCGGCCCCCGCGGCTGGCAGTACTACCACCTCTACTGCGTCGAACGCGTGGCGCGCGTCCTCGGCCTCGCCGACCTCGAGGGCCGCGCCTGGTACCCGAAGGGCGCCGCCTGGATCCTGTCGAAGCAGCAGGCCGACGGCGGCTGGCTCGACGAGCCGGGCCCCGGCGCCCAGCCTCCCTACTTCCAGACCGCCGACACCTGCTTCGCCCTGCTGTTCCTCACGCGCGCCACGCGCCCGCTCACGGGGAAGTAGCCGCCGTTCCGGGAGCCCTTCGGGCGGGCGCAGGGATGAGGGAAGGGCAGGGCCGCGGAAGGGGGGGGCGCCGGGGGGGGAGGCCCGGTTCCCGCTCGCGAAGCTCCCCCGGGCCGATCGCCGCGCGCGAAGCCCAGGCAAGGTCGCCGCCCCTTCCGCATCCCTCCCCGGAGCGGGCAGGTCCCGCCGGAGGTCGCCATGCGTCGCTTCGTCTCGTGCTTCGGGGTCGTCGCCGTGTCCTTGCTCGCCGGGTGCGGCGGCGGGGGGGACGGCGCGCCGGGCCCTGGCTCCAGCTTCCTCGCGCTGCGGGCGAACCTCGACGATCCGGACGCGTACGGGCTCTATCTCTGCGGCGACGACGGCAGCCACCTCCGGCGTGCCAGCGGGCCCCTCGGGCTCCTCTACGGCGTGGACGATCTCGCGTTCAGCCCCGATCGCACGCGGATCGCCTACACGGACGACCAGGAGGTGGGGGACGAGAAGGACCTCTACGTCATCGACCTGCCCTCGGGCTCACCGCAGAAGCTCACGGGCCCGCACCAGCCGGGGCAGGGCCTCTACTCGATCCGGTGGTCTCCGGACGGGACGAAGCTCCTCCTCTACGCCGACCTCGAGGGCGACTCCACCACCGGGCTCTACGTGGTCTCCGCCGCGGGCGGCCCCCCGATCCCCGTGAGCGATCCCGACGATCTCGTCTTCTACTCGAGCTGGGCGTGGTCCCCCGACTCCACGCACCTGGCCTATCAGGCGACTCCGGTCGCGCAGGGCGTCAACGGCCCTCTGTCGGTGTTCTGCGTGAACGCGAACGGCACGGGGCGCGTCAACGTCTCCGGCGCCATGGTCGCGGGCGGCCGCGTCCGCCCCCTGCAGGTCGGCATCGGCGGCAGCCCCTGGTCGCCCGACTCGAGCCGGGTCGCGTTCATCGCGGACAAGGAGGTGGACGAGAAGTTCGAGCTCTACACGGTGAAGCGCGACGGCACCGGCCTCCAGAAGACCATCCCGGCCTCGTCGGCCAACCACGACCTCTGGGAGTTCAAGTGGTCCCCGGTGGGCCTGCGCATCGCGGCCCTCATGCAGGCCCAGGGCTCCTCCGCGATCTGGACCTCAGCCCCGGGCGGCGCGCCGCTCCAGGTCTCCGAGGCCGGTGCCTTCGCGTTCCGCTACGCGTGGCGCCCGGATGGATCGTCGCTCGCGTACACGTCCGACGGCATCGACCTCGTCCTCGCCCCGGCCCTCGGCGGCCCCACGAAGCTCCTCGCCCATCACGGGACGCCCGGCGACTCCATCGACGCCTTCACGCTCGCGTGGGCCCCCGACGGCTCGCGCATCGCCTATCTCGCCGGCGTGGTGGACATCTTCCAGGACTACCGCCGCCTCTACTCGGTGGACCCGACGCTGGCGGTGCCCGCGACCCTCCTGCACTCGCCGCAGGTCGTCGCCGGCGCCGGGGACACCCTCGACTTCGCGTGGTCGCCGGACTCCACGCGCCTCCTCTTCCGCGCCATGGCCACCGCGCAGGCCCTGGCCGACGGGCGCCCGGAGCTCTACCTGGCGTACGCCGACGGCTCGTCGTCCGCGATCACCTCGACCGCGGGGCTCGCGGATCGCTACCTCACGGGGTACGACTGGTCGAGCGACGGCGCCCGCTACGCCTGGCAGCAGGGCAGCGACCTCGGCGCCTGCACGGTGTTCACGGCCGACCGCACGGGTGCCGACGTGCAGATCGCGCTCGACGTCACCGCCCCGTGGGCCGAGGTGAGCTGGTTCACGGTCCGGTAGGGGCGGAACCGGGGCCCCGGCGGGCGCGGAGCCACCGGAGCGGCCCCGCGCCCCCGATCTCGTCGAGGTGCCTCACGGCCACCTGCTCCGCGCAGGTGAAGGCCCTCGCCCGCGCGAAGTTCTCCTCGACGGCCGGCCGCATCCGTGCGTACGCCGCGAGGTCCAGACCGGCCACCACGTCCAGCAGCTCGTCCACGTCGTCGAACGCGAGCACGCCCGCCGCGTCGAAGTGCCGCCCCACGGCCCGCGAGCCCCAGTAGACGGGCACCGTGCCCGTCAGGAAGCAGTCCACCAGCTTCTCGGTGAAGTAGGTGTCCACGGCGCAGTTCTCGATCGCGATCGAGAACGCGTGCGCCCGCAGCCCGTCCACCTTCTTCGCGAGCTCGACGAAGCCGCGGCCGTACGCGTCCACGGAGGCGGGCAGCCGCGCCCGCACCTCCTGCCGCAGCCGGTGGCCCCGCGTCGTCGCCTTGCTCGACGCGATGAAGGAGCAGACGCGCGTCTTGGGATGGATCGCACGGTCGCCGGCGGCGATCCACGTCCCCGCCTGCGGCACCCAGCGCGCGTTCGGCACGCCGAGGGCCTCGTCGTGCGTCCAGACCTGCAGGAACCGTCCGTGGTGCCGCCGGATCCACGCGTACGGCCGCGGATCGATCGCCTCGGGTTCGAGCAGCCACGCGATCTTGGGCCCGCGGCGCCGCAGCACGCGGTCCGTCAGGTACTGGTCGGTGTAGACGGTGAGGCCCCGCCGACGCTCGCGATCCCACCGCAGGGCGTCGCAGGCGCCCTCGAGGGTCGAGGTGGCGCTGCCGACGAAGTTGCGGTCCCTCAGGCGCACCGTGCGGACGGGGGGACCGCCGGGAGCCCGCCCGCCCGGGAGCAGCGCACGGGCCAGGCGGGGGAGGCGGGGGAGGCGGGGGAGCCGCAGGGGGGTCTCGGAGGCGGGAGGAAGGTGGGGGGCGCGGGGGGCGGGAGTCGCGCGGAGACGGGCGCTCCGCGCGCAGGCGGCGGGATCCTAACGAGACGGGCGCTCGCGGGGGGAGCGGCTCGGCCGGCCGATCGCCGTAGGGCCCCCACCGCCCCCCCCGCCCCCCCCCCCCCCGGGGCCGGCAACGGCCATCTTGACGCGCTT
>CAZJJQ010000008.1:0-1166 GCA_964546345.1 uncultured Planctomycetales bacterium | reverse complement strand
GGGGGGGCGGCGGGGGGCGGGGGGCGGGTCGCGTCTGGCGGGGGGGGGGGGGGGGGGGGGGGGCGGGGCGGGCCGGGGGGGGGGGGGCCCCCCCCCCCCCCCGCGCCCCCCACCTCCCGGTCGCCGGCCCCGGCCCTTCCCCACGTCGCCTCCCGGGACTTCCCTGGCGCCTGAGTCCCGGCGCCTCGCCCGCGCCTCCCGGTCCTCGGGTGGGGCTCCCGGTCCTCACCTGCTCCCCAACATTCGTTGACAACTGTCAACGGCGAGCTATCTTCCGGGCATTCCCCTCCCGAGGAGCGCCCCCATGAGCCGATTCGACCCCCTCGTCACCGTGGCCGACATCGTCACGTCCTTCCCCCCCGCCGCGCGGGTCTTCGAGCGGCACGGCCTCGAGTACTGCTGCCAGGGCAGGATCCCGCTCGCGCAGGCGTGTGCGCAGAAGGGGATCGAGACCGACGTGGTGATCGCGGAGCTCGAGGCGGCCGCGTCGGCGGCCCCGAGGACGCGGGACTGGACGAACGCGTCCGCCTCCGAGGTGATCGACCACCTGCTCGGGGTCCATCACGAGTACGTCAAGCGGGAGATCCCGCGGCTCTCGACGCTGATGGAGAAGGTGAACCGCGTCCACGGCCCGACGCATCCCGGCACGATCCCGGTGATCGCGGGGCTGTGGCGCAACGTGTCCGCCGAGCTCTCGCAGCACCTCGACAAGGAGGAGGAGATCCTCTTCCCGATGGTCAAGGCCCTCGAGGCTCGACGGCCGGTGTCGATGCACTGCGGCGTGGAGGGGCCGGTCCACGTGATGGAGATCGAGCACGAGGTGGCGGGGCAGGTGTTCGCCCGCATGCGGGAGCTCGCCGCGAACTACGTGCCGCCCGAGGAGGCCTGCGGCTCCTGGCGTGCCCTCTGGTCGGGGCTCGACGAGTTCGAGCGCGATCTCCACGTCCACGTCCACCTCGAGAACCACGTCCTCTTCCCGCGCGCGCTCGCGCTCGAAGGCGCGTCGGCCTGAGCGGCGCGTCCGCCGCCGCGGTCCCTGCCGGGCGGCGCACCCCCGGATCGCCATGGTCCCCTCCCGTCGACGCGACCCTCCGCCGACGCGCGCCCCCCTCGGGCGTCGCGCGCGGCGGGGCCTCGCCCACGCGGAGCGCGGACCCCACGTGGGT
>CAZJJQ010000007.1:0-21843 GCA_964546345.1 uncultured Planctomycetales bacterium | reverse complement strand
CCGCTCGAGCACCTTGGCGAGGCCCCAGTCCACCACCTGCACCTCGCCGAACGCGCCCACCATCACGTTGCCCGGCTTCAGGTCGCGGTGCACGACGCCCCGCGCGTGGGCGTAGGCGACCGTGTGGCACACGGCCTCGAAGATCGACAGGATGCGGGTCCGGTTCTCGGAAGGGTCGCGGCGGGCGGCGAGCAGCGCCGCCAGCGTGCTGCCCTTGACGAGTTTCATCGTGAAGTACGGCCGGCCGTCGGCGCGAAGCCCCAGCTCGTAGACCGGCACGATCCCCGGGTGCTGGAGCTGTCCCGCGATCTGCGCCTCCTCGACGAACCGCCGCAGGAGCTCGGCGTCCTCCGAGAGCTCGTCCCGCAGCACCTTCATCGCGACCTCGCGCCCGAGGTCCACGTCGCGGCTCCGCAGGATGATCCCGACCCCGCCCCGCGCGATCTCGCCGAGCTGGCGGTACCGGCCCTCCGCGGGACGGCGGCCCGCGGCGCCCCCCCCCGAGACGTCGTCTCCGCCTCCCGTGCGCTCCTCGACCCGCGGCGGCGTGCGCAGCCCGTACCGCGAGGAGAGCCCCGCGCGGACGCTGCGCGCGCTCGTGGCGAGGTTCACCTGGAGCGCCCGGGGGCGGAACGCCGCGCGCAGGCCCGCGTCGAGCCAGGCGTCGGACGCGGCGCCCGAAAGGTCTTCGGTGGTCATGATCGTGCCCTCTCCCGCCTCACGCGACGTGGCCCACGAGCCGTTCGCACTCCCGCCGGACCTCGGCGGGGGTGCCTCCGTGATGGAAGGCGACGACCTCGAGGAGGGCCTCGTGGAACTCCCGCCTCGCCCGCGCGTACTCGTGGTGCACGCGCGCGACGTCCTCCTCGAGCTGCTCGGCGATCTCCCGGATCGGCAGGTCCCGCTCGAAGCGCAGCCGCAGGATCTCCACCCTCCGTTCCGCCTCGGGGCCCGCCTCGCGCGCCGCCCGCCGCTGACGCTCGGCGGCCTCCCGCAGGAGCGAGAGGGCCCAGTTCCGATCGAAGGTCCGCGAGGGCGTCTCGTCGTCCGCGGCGAGCTCGTCGGGATCGATGGAGGCGAGGGCCCCGGCCGCGCCCGGCCGCTGCCGGCGCTCCTCGACGCGCCGCGCGACGTTGCGGACCACGCCGCGCAGGAACGCCGCGAACCCGCCGGGCCGGTCCGGGTCGGCCCGCTCGAGCGCCCCTCCGTCCTTCAGGCACTCGAGCAGCACCTCCTGAAGGGCGTCGTCGATCTCCTGGGACATCGTCGGGGACCGCCATCGCGCCCGCAGGTAGCCGAGCACGGGTTCCCGGTACACCCGCGTGAACCGTGCGCGCGCCTCGGCGTCTCCGTCGGCGGCGGCGCGGATCATGGTCCAGCAGGTCTCGTCGGCCCCGCTCACGGGCGTCGCGGTGTCGGACATGGCGTCCTCACGAATCGGATCCGGGCCCTGCCCCTCATGGAACCGTGGTCGGCAGGGGTGCGAATCGCCGCAAGGGGGCCCTCCCCGCCGCTCACCTGCCGGCCCCCCGCGCTCCGATCGCTGCGGCCGCCTCCGCCTCGCGATATCGGGCTGCCACCACCAGGATGGCGCGCGCCAGACGCCCCTCGACGGCCTTGGGAGAGAGACCGAGGAGGTCGCCGACCTCCGCACAGGAGAGCTCCTCGAAGCGGAACAGCACGAATGGCACGCGCCACGCGTCCGGCAGGCCCTCCACGACGGCGCGGAGGCGCCGCCGCCGTTCCTTCCGCTCGTCGAGGACGGCGACCTCGTCGTCGGGCACGGGTTCCCTCCCCCACGGATCGTGGTCGAGCGCAGGTTGCGCGCGCTCCCGGGCGGTGCGCTTACGCTCGTTGAGGAACGTGCGATAGGCGATCCGCCGCAGGTAGCCCTCGAGGCTTCCCTCCCCCCGGTACTGGGCGCGCTTCACCCACAGCGTCGTGAAGGTGTCCTGCAGCCGGTCGCCCGCCGTGACGGGGCCGCGGCTGCGCGGGCGCGGCACCCGGTGGTGGGGGTCTTTCCGGCGCGCGATGCGCGCGCGAAACTCCTCGAGGCCGAGCCCGGCACCGGAGATCCGACGACCGCCGGAGCCGGGGCCGTCGCCGGCGGGGGGCTCGGGGGAGTCGGCGGAGGGCAGGGGGAGTCGGTCCACGGTGCGGGCTCACAGGGACCTTCCGGCGGCACCCCGATTCCGCGCGCGGAATCTGGACGAGGCACGCATCCCGTCCGTCAGGACATCGGATGACCGGCCCATCCCCCGCGGCGAAGGCTCCCCCGGGGGGGGCGGGTAGGCCCGGGGCCCTCTGCGGATCCGGGAGCGCACTCCCCGAGAGGCACTCGGCGCCCCCGCCGAACGCTGCGGCGCCCCCCTCACCGGCCGCACGTCCTAGGATGGGCGCGCGCCGCAGGGGTGCGGGCGGGGGCGGATCCACGGGGGCCGGGCCCTCCCCCGCGCCCCCACCCCTTCCCACCCACGACCCGTCCCCGTCAGTTCGTGCGGTTGAGGAAGATCGCGATCCCCGCGTTCGTCGCCACGCCGCGGTCGCTCGGCAGGGCGACCGTCGTGAAGCCCGACGTGGTGGCGGCGTCCGCCAGGAACGACAGGCACACCGCGAAGTCCTCGCGCCCGTCGCGATCGAAGTCGCCGCTCGCGACGCGCCAGCCGCGCGAGCCCGCGGGCAGCGTGAGCGACTGCACGTACGCGAGGCCCGACGTGCCGCCGCGCCCGCGGTAGACGTCCACGCGCGTGTCGCCGCAGGTGAGGACCACGTCGCGGAACTGGTCGAAGTCGGCGTCGAGGAGGGCGACGGCGCGGTAGCTCGGGACCGTGGCCGGGAGCGTGGACGCGACGAACACGCCCGGCGGCGCGGTCGGCGAGCCCGTGAACAGGAGCGGCCCGTTGGGCGTGCCCCCCGAGCGCGGGACGCCGCTCGCGACGACGACGTCGTCGAGCCCGTCGCCGTTGAGGTCGCCCGCGACGACGCCGAGGCACTCGTGGTTCGAGGTGCCCCCCGGACGCGTGAGCGCGCCCCACGTCGTGCCGAAGCGTCCGTCCGACTGCGTCAGCGAGACGAAGCCGCGATCCCCGGCGAGCGCCGTGCCCCCGCCTCCCGTGGCCGCCGGCCGGCCCCCGATCGCGTCGGAGAACGCGACGTCGGCGAGCGCGTCGCCGTCGAACCGCCCGAGGGCGATGCCGGAGACGCTGCCGTAGTTCACGCGGAGCGTCGGGACGGCGTCGAGCGCGGCGAACGCCCCGTTGCCGAGGCCCGCCATGGAGGTGAGGCGCCCCGTGACGTCCTCGGTGCCGTTCCAGATCGCGTCGTCGGTCTGGGTGTAAACGAGGTCGGGCAGCGCGTCGGCGTTCACCCGACCGAACGCGACGTCCGCCACGTGGCGTGCGGCATTCCCGCTGCCCGTCCCCGCCTGGCTCGACAGGACCGTGTCGACGAAGACCGACGGCGTGAACCACGGCCCGAGGGGGTTGCCGACCGGGTCGAACGTGCTCCGCCACGTCCGGGCGACGAGGGTCCCCGAGATCCCGGTGGGCCGTCCCACGGCGACCACGTCGAGCGCGCCGTCCACGTCCACGTCCACGAGCTTGACCGCGTACCAGTCGCCGCCCACGGCGAGCTGCGTCCGGACGAACGTGGGGCTCGCGGGCGTGAAGCCGCCCGGCGGTGGCGCGTTGACGAGGAGATCGACCCCGGCGGTCGTGCCGGTCGCGTTGCGCCAGGTCGAGCTCGACCCAGCGTGCACCAGGTCGGCGTAGCCGTCCCGGTTGACGTCTCCGACGTCGAGGCCCGTGCTCGAGAGGGAGGACTGGGGCGCGGGGAGGAGGGGGACCGCCGAGTAGGCGACGGTGCCGCCCGGGAACGCGAAGCCGAACGGCACGTCCACGAAACCGCCATCCGGGTTGATCACGCGCAGGGTGACGCGCCCCACGGCGCCCACCGGCGTCAACGCGTTCGCGAAGGTGAGCTGCGTCGGGCTGACGAACGTCGCGTCCACGGACGTCTGCGTCGCTCCGGGCTTGAACACCACGCGGGCGCCCGGCTGCAGGTTCTGCCCCAGGATCGTGAACGGCCCGCTCGCCGCCGCCGAGTCGGGCGAGACGCTCGTCACGACCGGGCCCGCGTTGACGCGGAGCGCGTGCTGGCGCACCGCCACCTGGTGCGCCTCGTCGGTGACCTCCACCGAGAACAGGAAGGTGCCCACCGCCGTCGGGCCCGCGGAGCCGAATGCGTTCTGAAGCCGGCCGTCGCTGCGCAGCTCGAGCCCGATCGAGCTCAGCTCCACCTCCCCGGAACCGACGGGCAGCTGACGCCACGCGTACGGCTCGCCCGCGCCAGGCGACGCGAGGGCCATCGGGAGGTCCACCGGGAATCCCCGCGCGACCGGCCCCAGGTCGCGAGGCGTCACGATCAGGAGGGGGAGCACGACCACCACCAGCGAGAGCGAGAGGACGTCGGTGAGCCCCGCGGCGTCGGTGACCGTGACGACGGGATGCCACGGGACGGGCCCGGCCTCGGTCGGGAACCCGCTCAGCAGGCCCGTCGGCGAGAGCGCGAGGCCCTGCGGGAGCGATCCCGCGGTCAGGTCGAACCGGTACGGGGGCGTGCCCCCCGCGACGTCGAGGGCGTACGCGTACGAGCGACGGTACTGCACGGTCGGCGGCTGCTGCGGGAGCAGGTGAGGCGCGCCGCGCGAGACCGTGAGCGTGAACCGGCCGCGGGCCTCCGCCGCGGTCATGTCGCGACCGGGCGGCAGCGTGGGGTCGGTGCCGTCGCGCGCCGCGACATCGAACGTGAACGTGCCGACCTGGCGGGGATAGCCGCTCAGCAGCCCCGACTCGGGGCTCAGCGACAGCCCCGCGGGCAGCACCCCGGCCACCACGGAGAACGTCCCCGGCGGGTGCGGGAAGATCGCGTGCAGGGTCGTCGCGTACTCGACGCCGGTCGTCGCCGGCGCGACGGAAGTCGTCGTCAGGGAGACGAGGTCGTCCGGCCGCGCGTAGCCGCCGCCTCCGCCGCAGCCGACCACGGAGGACGCGAGCACGAGGGCGCGCAGGGACACGGGGATTCGCAGGAGGCGACGCATCGCAGGCTCCGGAGGCCGGTGCGGCAAAGCCCTGCCGCACCGGCGGATGGCGACGGGCGAGACCGGCCCGTGCGTCGCGCACGCCGTAGCGCACGGAGCGCACCTCTCTAGAGGGCTTCCAGGACCTTCGTCCCTCGCGGCGTACCTCCGCCGTGCCGCGACCCGCCCCTCGGGGCAGGAGTTGCCCGAGCGCCCCGTCCGTCGGGGCCGGGACGTCGGGTGCCAGTCCGGGCACCGCTTTCCCTCCCCCCGCGCCCCCTCCCTCCGGGCTACCGTCTGCCCGCGTCAGCGGCCCCTCCGGATCCCACGCCATGCCCGCCGAGCACGAACGCGTCGTCCGCGCCTACGTCGAGGCCTTCAACCGCGGCGACGTGGACGGCATAGTCGCCTGCTTCGCGCCGGACGCGGTCATCCAGGGCGCGCTCGGCTCGGGCCCCCTCGCCGTCGCGCGCCCCATCTGGGAGGACCTCGTGCGCTGCTTCGGCATGCAGCTCACCGTGGAGGCGATGCTGTCCGCGGGCGACGAGGTGGCGGTGCGATTCCGGGAGCGGGGCGTGTCGAAGGCGTCGTTCCGTGGCGGCCCCGTGACGGGCCGGGCGTACGAGGGGGTCGCGATGGAGTGGTTCGAGGTCGTCGGCGGCAGGATCCGCCGGCGGTGGGCGGCGCGGGACGGCGCGTCGATCTTCCGGCAGATGGGGCTCCCGTCACCGTCGTGAGGGGGATGACGGGGGCGCGGGGGGTCGATCCCTCCACCGCGCGGGCGCAACGGGGAGTCCCGCTGGGGCACGGGAGGAAGGGACCGGTAGGCTCTGGGTTTCCCCGGAGACCTGCGTGCTCGATCACCGCCTCGACGTCATGCGTTCGATCGAGCCCTCCGTCGAGACCGCCCTCGCCACCCTGCTGCCGCCGGACCAGTGCTGGCAGCCGTCCGAGGTCCTGCCGACGTTCGGCACCGACGGCTGGCGGGACGAGGTGGCGGAGCTCCAGGCGGAGGCCGCGCGACTCTCCGACGAGATGCTCGTCGTCCTGGTGGGGAACGTCGTCACCGAGGAGGCGCTCCCCTCCTACCTGGCCACGATCAACCGCTGCGGCGGCATGACCGACCGCACGGGCACCGACGCGCACCCGTGGGCGCGCTGGGCGCGCTCCTGGACCGCCGAGGAGAAGCGCCACGGCGATGCGGGGCGCGGGTACCTGCTCCTCTCGGGCCGCGTGGACCTGCTCTCCGTCGAGCGGACGGTACAGCACCTCCTGCGCAACGGCTTCGACAACCGTGCGGGCGGCGACCCGTACCGGGGCCTCGCCTACGCGTCGTTCCAGGAGCACGCGACGAAGCTCGCCTGGATCCAGCTGGGCCGGCTCGCAGGGGCCTGTGGGGCGCAGCGACTGCATCGCATCTGCGGCCTGATCGCCGCCGACGAGGCGCGCCACGAACGGGCCTACGTCTCCGTCCTGCGCGACCTCGTCACGCAGGACCCCAACGGGGCGCTCGAGGCGATGGAGGAGACGCTGTGCGGGATCGTCGTCATGCCCGCGCGCACGATGACCGACGGCGTGGACGGCAACCTGTTCGGACACTTCGCCGACGTGGGCCAGCGCCTCGGCGTCTACACCTACGCCGACTACGCCGAGAACCTGCGGCAGCTCCTCGAGACCCTCGGCCTCCCGCGGATGACGGGGCTCACGGGCACGGCGTCCGAACGGCGTGACTCGCTCTGCTCGGCCGCCCTCCGCCACAAGACCGCGGCCTCCGAGATGGCCACCCGCAGGGGCCGCCCCGTCTCGTTCTCCTGGATCGGCGGCCGGCGGGTGTAGTCGGGCCGAAGCGGCGCAGGAGCCCGACGGAGGCGCCCCTTCCGACGTGGATCACAGGGTCCCCGGCCCCCGCCGCCCCCCCACTCCCGTCCCTGGCCGCTTCCCGCGTCCGCCCCACGGTTCCGCGAAGTACGCTCCTCCCCTCGGCCGCTCCGGAGAGCCCCCCATGTCGCACGGTGGTTCGCGTCGCGTCGTCCTCGTGGCCCTCGGTGCGAATCTCGCGATCGCGTCCGCGAAGCTCGTGGCGGCGCTCGTGACGCGCTCCGGCTCCATGCTGGCCGAGGCGATCCACTCGTTCGCCGACTCGGGCAACCAGGGGCTGCTCCTCGTGGGCGACGCGCGCGCGAACCTGCCCGCCGACGAGCGATACCCCATGGGCTACGGGCGCGAGGCGTACTTCTGGGCGCTCCTCGTCGCCGTGCTGCTGTTCACCCTGGGCGGCGTGTTCTCGGCCTACGAGGGGGTCCACAAGCTCCGCGACCCGGAGCCGCTCTCCCATGTCGGCTGGGCCCTCGCGGTGCTCGTGGTGTCCCTGGTCCTCGAGGGCATGAGCTTCCGCGCCGCGTGGCAGGAGGTCGGGCGCGTCCGCGGGTCGAAGCACCTGTTCGCGTGGGCCCGCGAGACCGGGGACGTGAACCTGCTCGTCGTGGCCTTCGAGGACCTCGCCGCCCTCATCGGCCTCGGGATCGCCCTCGTCGCGGTCCTCCTCACGTGGGTGACCGGCAACCCCTTCTTCGACGCCGCCGGCTCCTGCATCCTCGGCGGGCTGCTCCTCTACGTCGCGATCTTCCTCGGCTCGCAGGTGCGCCGCCTCATCACGGGCCACAGCGTGGGTTCCGAGCTGCGGTCCGTGCTCGTGGAGGCTTGGCGCGCCCACGGCTTCGAGGTCCTGCGGCTCGTGGCGGTCTGGGCGGGTCCGCACAAGATGACCGTGGCGACGAAGGTCTGCCCGAAGGACCAGGGGATGAGCGCGGCCGCGCTGATCGACCGCATGAACGCCGCGGAGCGGGCGGTGCGCGAGCGCCTCCCCGAGGTGACCATGCAGTTCTCCGAGCCCGACCAGGAGGACTGACGCCGCTCTGGCCGTGGGTCAGAGCCCGCCGAGCGCGGCGTAGAGGAGCCACGGCTCGAGCGCCGCATCGATCGCCACGTGGCTCAAGACGCAGGGACCGAGGCGGCGGGCACCCGCGACGTAGACGACCGCCAGCGCGCTCCCGAGCACGCTCGTGGCGAGGGAGGCCCCGAGGGCGAACGCGAGGCTGCCGGCGAACGCGCCCCAGGGGGCATGGGCGGCCCCGAAGGCGAGCCCGGAGACGAGCACCTGCACGGGCACGGCGACCCCACGCCGTGCGAGCGCGTCCATGACGATCCGACGGAAGACGACCTCCTCGAGGATGCCCGCGGACAGCGCGGCCGCGAGGCCGAGGAGCTTGAGGGGATGGACGTCGAGCACATGCCGCGCGATGGCGCCGTGCGACGCGAGCGTCCACGCCACGTAGCCGACGGCGACGGCCGCGGCGAGCGCCCACACGGCGGACGGCGTTCCCGCACGGCGCGACAGCCCGAGGTCGCCCACCCAGTCGGGGGTCAGTCCGCATCGGGCGAGCAGGAGCGCGCCGCCTTCGGTCACCGTGATCGCCCCCAACACGATCCACGTCAGCCCCTCGGGGGTCGAGAACCCCGCGGCTTGTCCCCCCCAGACGACGAACGCCCCGAGCGTCGCGAGGACCACGAGGAAGACACCGAGCCGTCGGGGGCGTCGCCCAGGGGTTTCGGAGGCGGGGAGCATGCGGTGCGGCATCGTACCGGGGCTGACTCCCCATTCGCCGATCCCAGGCCGACCTGGGAGCACGGGGCGGGCGCACGTGTGGCGGACGGCACGGGGTGCACGGTCGGCGGCCGAACCCACGGACCCGTCGCACGGGCGTCACTCCCCTCGCGCGACGGTGCTCCTCTCCGACGGGAGCGGCCAACCCCGAGGCACCGCCCCAGCGCCCATCCGGCGCTTCGCGCCGCCACGACCCGCGACGGGAAGGGGGCGACTCGCGCGCGGGGCGGAGCCCCCCGCGCCGGAGCCGCGTCCACCCTCTCCGGCCCTCCCCCCCGCGCCCCCCCCACCCCGCACACGGAGTCTCCGCGGAGCGGTCGGGAGCCTTGCTCGTCCCGCGCGAGGGTCCTTTCCGAGACGCCCTGTCCTCCCACGTGGCGAACGTCGCCCCGCCGCCTTCCGCGCTCCCCTCACACCGGCCACGACGAGGCCGACGCTCGCCGGGCCATGGAGGACTCCGTGCGTTCGCGCGATCTCGCCGCTCGCCTGACGCTCCCGCTCGGGATCGCGCTGCTCGGCGCCGCCGCCTACTCCGCGGGCGTGCTCACCGCGGGGACCCCGGGAGGGGCGGGGGAGTGGCGCGGTCCGACGCTCGGCCCCGGCACGGCGTGGCGGGACGCGGGCAGCATCTTCCGAAATCACTTCGACACACGACGCGCGCCCGGCGACCCACTCGAGTCCGTGCTCTTGACCCCGTACGCCGAGGAGTGCGTCGAGGACTGTCCCCTCGACCTCCGCATCATGTCGGGTCCGCTGGGCGCCGCTGGCCGCTGGCAGGTCCTGCACGCCCTCGGTCCCGAGCTCGAGGCGGTCCTCTCGACCCCGGGGCTGCCGCCCGACCTGCCCCTCGCCGGCGCACGCGCGCTTGCGCGCCTGCGCGCAGCTCCCGCCGACGACGCAGGTCCGGGGCCACCGATGCGCGTGCTTTTCATCCGCCAGGCGCGCCCGGACCTCGGCGTCGGCGCGGGGACGCTGGGCGTCGCAGTGTACGACCATGGCGATCCCCACTTCGACGCGGCGCGCGGACCGATGGCGTCCCGCGGCGGGGCCTGCCTACGCATCGTGCGCCTCGAACGGCGCGAGGATCTCGAGACCCGAACGGGCGCGCTGGTGGGCGCGGTGGAGTTCGAGACGGTCGCCGACGCCCGCGGGCCTCGCATCCCTCCGGAACGCGTGGGTGCGCTGCCCGAGCTGTTCGGCACGCTGTACGGCCATTTCCGCGGAGCCCGTGGCGGATGCCGTGGGCTCTACCTCGCGGAGGACGGCGCGGTCTACGCGTACGGCGACGATCACCTCCCACGGCAGCCGATGCGCGAGGAGCGCCTCCTTCGAGCGGTGCGCCTGCTCCTGCGACGCGTCTGACCGGCGGCGACGATCGCGTCGGGACTCGCAGGTCCGATCGCGGGACCCCGGACCGCGGCCCCTCCCGGGAGGAGGGGGGCGGCGGGGGGAGGCAGGGCACGCAAGGCGAGGCTCGCGCGACCGACGTCGAGCGCGGTGACTCGGATTCCTGGAGAGCGGCAAGCCCGTGCGTTCAACGGTGGCGCGAGCCGAGGAGGCCGTCCGCAACGGCGTCCTCTCAAATCGAGGATTCGACTGGAACGGAGCGGCCGAAGTGGAGCGGCCGAAGGGACTTGATGTCGTAAACGGGTCGCCCCCCCGGGGGGAAGGGTGTCCCCCATCGGGTTCAGAGTCCCAAGTGGTCGTGGCCACTACCAGGGAGGCGCCCGTGAACAAGTTTGCCAGCCCGGTCGCGCGAGCCAACGCCGAGGTCATCGGCCTCGACGTCCACCAGAAGGTCACCGCCTGCTGCCGCCTCGACCGGCGGGGTCGCAAGCTGTCCGATCACACGATCGGCGGCGATCGCGAGTCGCTCGAGAAGTTCCTGCGCGAGGTCGTGGGCCGCCGACAGCCTCACTTCGCGCTCGAGGCCTGCGGCGGATTCGGGTGGGTCTACGACCTGCTCGTCGAGCGGTACGGGGAACGTCCCGGTACCCCGGGGCGTCGAGGGGGGCGACAGACTCGATGGCCGACCACCAGGTCCAGGCCGGCCCCTCAAGCCGCCGCGGGGTTGGCCCGCCGACTCGGACCGCAGGACGCCGGCCCCCCCCTCAACTGGCAACGGCGACGAGCTCCCGCGGGAATCCGGCGGTCAGGCACACGCTCGGGGCTGTCGCCCTCGAAGCCATCGCCGCCGATAGGAGGCACGACCTCGGCGGCAAGGCGGCGAGACCCTTCGGGGAGGGCGGCGGCAGAGATCCGTCCCACCGGGGGGTCCGGGAGACTGTCCTCTCCCACGGCGTGGTGTCAGGGGACTCAATCTGTTCGCGCCCCGCAGCTAACCCTCGTCAGTCGCAGAACGGTCAACCGCGAGGTCAGGCGCGTCTACAGCCTCTCCGAAGGACGCGCTTCGGAGGCCTGATGCCGTCGAGCCCATCGGCCGATCCCGAGGCCTATCAGCCTCCCCAAGATCCAGCACCCGACGATCATCAGCCCGAGCCAGCGGTACTGCGTGGAGAACAGCGAGACGATCACGACCGTCGTCCACGCGACCCTCTCGGCAAGGACGGCCGGGCTACGCGACATGCGCCGGTTCCTGGTGTTGTCGGGCGACATGTCCGACAAGTCTACGAGCCTGCGAGTGAAGGCGGAAAGGCGCTCGCGGACCACGTCACACCCAGGGAGGGCCAGCCCGTAGCACGTCCCCGCCCCAGGCGATGATCGCGGCCATGAATGTCCCCATCGTCGATGGCCAGTCCGGTCGGAGGGAGGTCGGCGACGACTGCGCTCGGCGTCCCAAGGGAAGCATGGCAAAGTGAGACCGCGACTGCTCCTCGACACGAGCGTCTGGATCGACGCTATCGACGATGCTTCACTCTTGAAGCGCGCACGAAGAGCTAACTACGAGATCGCGATAGCCGACGACGCCGTCCTCGAACTTGTCTCTGGGGCGGTGACTGCGGCAACTCGCGGGGACGGCGCAGTCTACGAGAGATGCAGGGCCGCGTGCGGGCAAGCAACCGCCTATGCTTCGGTTCCAACCCAGCCAATCGGCTGCCATCTCGCAAGCCTGATCGGCCTACAAATGGGGCCCCCTCTTGACCTACGGGGCATTGTTCGAGAAGTCTCCACGAAGAGAACGGCCGCAGCTTTGCGCGCCGTCTTCCGCCCTAAGGCCACGGACGGTACGTCGCTACACGACTGGCCGGAGGCTCGTGATGCACAGCGTTTGCGCTGGCGCGACAGCATCATGTCGGCATTCGCGACGCATGGAACGCCTGTTAGGCGAATCGACGCGGACGAGTACGCCTTGAGCAAGGCTCAATCGCCGGACGCGGGCAATCGGTCTCTAGTCCGGATCGAGGCTGAGGAGGTGAAGATCGCGATGGACTTGGTGGGGTGCCCGCTGCCCCTCTCGGACGCATCGCTCGTGGATCGCCTCTCACCTCATTTGGCGGTCTACCTGGAGATGTTCCGGGAAGCCTGCTTCGACCGATATCCAGGCCCGCACAACGACAACACGAAGAAGATCCGCTTCGAGCCACATGACTGGAATGACCTGTCGCAGTTCCGGTACATCCAAGGATCAACGATCTGGGTGACCAGCGAGCACCGTTGGCCGACCGTGGCGAAGCGCACCCGATTCGCCGCGCAGATCGTTCGCCCGGAGAGCGTCAACCTCTGACGGGTGGTGCAGCGGACAGTGTGAGGGCATCCAGCCCCCAAGCCGACGACGCTCGCCGTATGCTTCACGACTCGGCACCTGCCCTCCTGCGTGGCCACGCTCCCCACGCCACCAGCCCGACGCCCGCAGCGATGACCGCTCCCGAGATCCACTCCAGCCCCGTGCGCGGCGCGACGGTCTTCCAGACGATGATCGGCATCCTTCCCGGGGTTCTCCCCCCGGCAACCTCCCCGGCCACCTCCGGGTCGATGTCCGCGAAGCTCTCTTCGACGATCTGATACCACGGGAGGGGCCAGCCGAAGTCACTCACTACCGGGCCCTTCAGCGCGGGAGCGACGAGTGACGGGCCTCCCAAGGTGTCGGTGCTGGCCACGATATCCCACTCCGGTTCTGCGCTACCCGATCGGGATGTGGGCTGATGGCTCGGGACACCAAGCCAGCCTCCCGTGAGAGTTGCCGCTCCACAGGTGGCCACGGTGAGGCCGAGCGGTACGACAGCGAGACGGACGACGCGACGCATGGCGGGACGCTCGCCCGTGGCCGTCACGCCCGGGTCACGACAGGCGCCTGCCTACGGGGCCGCGCGCCCCAGACGGCGAGAGCGAGGCCGGCGAGGATCACGACGACCGACGAGCCGTCCCGACGCCACTCTACGAACACGTCGATGTCGATCAGGTCAGCTCGCGCTTTCTCGCTCAAGTGGGCGACGCTGACCGCCGCTGCGTCCCACCACGGCGGCGTCCCGAGCCACCCGCCCGTCAGGCTCGCGGTCCCATAGAGCGCAAGGGCGAGGCCGAGGGCGACGAAGGAGAGGCGGAGGGGGCGGGGCACGGCGTGCATCCTAGCCGAGGTAGCGGTCGCACCATCGAGCAGGATCCGGATGGATTGAGCCGCGACGCTTCAAGCACGGCCCAACGCCCGGTAGGATCCGGCCTCCCCATCTGGAGTCAGACCATGTCCCGACGCACAGATCTAGTTCTCATCCTCCTCGCCGCGCTCGCCGCGGGCTACATCGTCGGCAATGGCCGATCCAGCGGTCCCGAAGGACGCGCGATCGCGGGGCCGACCTTGCTAGACCCGGGCGCCGGCGGCGGGACCTACATCGCGGTGAACGCGGACGGGGACATCTTGACCCTCTGGAGACTGCACCAGGGGAGGCCGGTCAGCGCGTCGCGTCACTACTTCCACGAGTCGAAGACCACGTTCGTGGAGTTCCCGATGCCGGTGCCGGGGAAGTAGAGCGAGCCGGCGGAGGACTCTCTCGCCGCTGGAGCGGCCGAAGGGATTTGAACCCTCGACATTCAGCTTGGGAAGCTGAACGCCTAGAAACGTAAGTCGCGTAGCCATAGCCATTTACGCCATTCGGCAAAAACCACTGTGCTCGCCACTGTGCTGCACAGGCGTCATCAGCCTGCACCAGGATGCACTACCGGCGGGCGTGGGGCAACCAGGAGCTGGCCACCTCGTACGCTCCGCCCCTCGCCTCGGCAGCGCCCCCGTCCCGCGAACGGCGGCCTGGGGGCCGCCCCCGGCCGCGCCCAGGCCGCCGCGCATGCATGCAATTGGCGAAGCCCGGGGAGGACACAGCGGGGAACGGTCGAGCTCGCAGTCGCTGGATGCCACGTAGCGGCCGGGGACGCATCGTTGGAGTGGCCTTGCGGCTGGACGCCATGCGCCTAACCTCCTTGTCCTCCCAGAAGTTGCGTCCGCAACGAACCCAAGCAGATTCGCGTGGCCGCCGTACCGCAGTGGCCCGGCCAGCGCCCCCGGCCCCACAATCTGGGCACGGGGACGCCTCCGGGGGGACCCCCGTCCCGAACAACCCGAAACTGTCGAGAACTCGAACATCGCATTCAGATCGGTCTGACAATTACCTCTGCTGGTGCGCGTCGCGACGACGCCCATGAGCCGGATCGCCGAGCTCACGCCCCGAGGCTGGAAGAACTCGCGCGAGACCAGGTGGGGGTCCCCCACTTCGTCAGCACTGGAGGGGAGGTGGTTTGCCGCGCATTTGCCCTTCACCCGCTACCGCCGAACTCCGCTCAGGAGTTCTTCCAGGCGCTTCCTAGCAACTGGGTCGCCCTGATAATTCATTAAAACCGCATTCACGATGCGCTCGACACGGTCCAATGGCAACCTTGCGTCCAAAATCCAGTCAACTACTCTGCGACACTGCGCACGCATAGCAGAACCTGGGAGGCTCACTGCCCGACTCCAAGCCTGTGCAACCAACAGTTCACATGAGGCGCCCTCTCCGGTCGCCACACACGCGGTCGCGGCCATTAGAATGGACTCTACATCGTCGGAGTCTCTTACCAGAAGCAACCCACCCACGA
This sequence comes from uncultured Planctomycetales bacterium, assembly GCA_964546345.1. Lineage (GTDB taxonomy): Bacteria > Planctomycetota > PLA2 > PLA2 > JAEUHO01 > JAYTCP01. Next base: position 7,081 of record CAZJJQ010000007.1, on the reverse strand, counting down.
CCTCGCGAACCTGTTCACCCAATTCTGCTACTGCACGCCTTCCCGACATGCGCACATCTCGACTCAGGTCTTTGAGCAGTAAATCCAGAGTAGCGATCGCATTCGTATGCTCCATTCGGGCGAAATTAGCGCGCAGCACATGTCCGGCATGCTCACGCGCCCGTGAATCCTCATCTCTTGCGGCCATCGCGACCCTGCGTGTCAATTCCTCGGAAGTCACTCCACGCATGCCAACAATGGCGTCGAGGGCTGCTCTTCGAGCATCGGCTCGCGTCGATACAAAGGAGGCTTCCAACCGCAGGAGCACATCGCTGTCGGAGGGCAACCTCAAGGCTAGCAGCCTCGTGACACGATCCTCCAACTCGTCCCCATCCCGCCAAGACCAAAGCGCCCTCTTGCACGCTTGCCAGCGTTCTTCATCCTACTCTGCCACGGCAAGTCCATCCAGGAATCGCTCTCTCTCTTCGCTGCTGCTAGCGTTGGCGAACTCCAGCATGGAATGAAACGCGGCATTCGAGCATTCAAGCGTAGGAAGCAGTTCAAGCACGACGCCCACGGAGAATTCATCCCGCCGACCGCGTAGAGCACGCGCCAACACTACATCACCCCGCACCCCTTCCGGGAACCGCCTAATAGCGTCAGCTGCGATGAGGGAGAGGTCAGAGTCCGGTTGAAACAATAGGTCGACAAGCGAAGCCTTTCCCCGAGCGCCCAGTCGGACAAGTGCAGTCGCCGCTGCATAGTGAAGCGCCGCATCTTCATTCGACGGGTCCCCAAAGCTGGGGGTTTCATTCTGCACCGAGGGGGTTCTTACGATGCTCGTTATTGCATCGACAGCAGACTCCGCTTGGTCCCCAAGGCACCCCAAGACTGACAGCGCGCCAAGGGCCAGGTCGCCCTGCAATAGAGCGACCAGAGCCTGAATCCCCTTCGCAGTCTCAGCTCCAAGTTCCTGCTTAACACGACTATTCTCAATTGCTAACTCCTCCGCCGCCCGCCCAAATCTCACGTTTAGCTGACTCCACCGGCTCATCGCCAATATGAGATCTCGGTCAATGAACCACAAGGCAAGAATGCCATCAGCCGCGGCCGTCGGGTCATCACTCGCGAGCAAAGCCTCGAACTTCACGGTCAATGGGGCTACCGATGCCCCGAGCAAGCGGAGCGCAGCCAGCGCCCTCGTGGAACGTCCTGATTGCCATAGTTCCCAAATCGTACTGCCTGCCAATTCTGGCGAGAGCCTCAGGGGTTCGGCTAGGAAGCCAGTGACTTCATCCGACCCGTGAAGAAGCGCCCAAGCCGCCTGACTTGCGGCTAAGCCCGCATCTGGCACCGACCTGGCGGCGGAAGGCTCGACCGAGGTCGGCTCCTCGCGCCTGGGTTCGACGTGAACTCCTGGCCCCCCGGTCATTCGAGGAGGCGTCAAGAAGAAGACGCCGAGGAGGAGCGCCATTGCGGCAGCCATGGCAGAGGCGGAACGAGCATGCACTCTCCCCACCTTCACCTTCCATCGCGAGGAGGCGCATCACCGCCGACAGAGGTCTCGCCTTCCGGAATGGGGGTCGTGTTCTCAAAATCCACCTTACCCCCAGTGGGCTCTGGGGGAAATCTGCCAAGGGGGCGGTTGGGGACCCCAGGGAGGTCCTTACAGAAGTCCCACGTCGCATCCAACTTCCATGTCGTCTTATGACCCTTGGGTGTAAACTTGAACTTCGTGGAGTCAATCAGGGCGTGCGCCTTGAGTGGGTTAAATTCTGACTTATATAGCCTGAGCCTGGTCTTTCCATCCGGCGATGCCGGAATTGGGCCCCACTTACGGCCATCGGCTGAATACTCGAGAGTGCCCTCCTGGAGAGAAAGCGACGCCACGATATGGATCGCGCAAAACCCAGAGGTCTCAGGCACCCAATCCAACAACGGAAACACTAGCGAGTACTGCATCAACATTTTGTCGTAATGATCAGTAGCTCGCGAGACAATTAGCTCCCAATTGCCATTCATCGACTTCTTTCCGGTGATATCTAGTTTAAGTTCCACGTGCATCCAGTGAGCCTCTGCGCTGTTCCTCGGCTTTCCCAGACCCTTCGGAGAGAGATTTCCCTCAAACCGAAAGCCCTTCGCACCTTGACCGACTCCACTGCCGGTGAAGCCAGGAGCGGGGGTCTTGGGCCGCTCAGGTTCCAGGCCAAGGGGGTCTATGAAGTTTGAAGGACTTGAGCCCGCGTACTCATAGAGTCCGGCGCTCACCACATAAACAGGGTCTCGCTGCGTGAATCCCCCAACCTCCGCATTATAATAGCGGTTCCTGTAGTAGTAGAGGCCGGTCTCCACGTCATGCCATCTAGCAGTGAAGTGAACGTTTTGGCCCAATGGATCGCCACTCTGAGGAGCGCCAGAAACGTATGCTGTGGGGTGCCTGAAAATCCTTCCTCTTCGGCGGGCGGCAGGGAGCGAGGTCGTCCGTCGCGGCGCATCGGCTGTTGTGTTGGTGGTTTCCACGGTCGAGCACGGTCCCATCCTAGCCCTTCTTGCCCCGGTTGCCAGAGGGCAGTGGCTGAGCGGGCATGGGGATCGGTCCGACCCGGGGTCTTCGGCCGACGTGGCGACGCGCGAGGCCGGCCTCGCACAGCGCCGTGATGACCGCTTCACGCTCGGCCATCGGCCTCGACGTCCACCAGAAGGTCACGGCCTGCTGCCGGCTCGACCGGCGGGGTCGCAAGCTGTCCGATCACACGATCGGCGGCGATCGCGAGTCGCTCGAGAAGTTCCTGCGCGAGGTCGTGGGCCGCCGACAGCCTCACTTCGCGCTCGAGGCCTGCGGCGGATTCGGGTGGGTCTACGACCTGCTCGTCGAGCGATACCGGGAGGAGCGCGTCCATCTGGCCCAGCCTCGCCGGATCCAGATGATCGCCAACTCGTCCGACAAGAACGACGCCAACGATGCGTTCTGGCTCGCCTACCTCACCTCCGAGGGTCGCCTGCCCGAGGCGCACCTGCCCGGGCGGGTCTACCGCGAGCTGCGCATCGCGTGTCGGGAGCGCATCCACGCGGTTCAGGCGCGGTCCGACGTGATCCGGCGACTCCGCTCCCATCTGCGTCAGATGGGAGAGCGCATGCCGACCCGGGTCTTCGACACGGAGCCCGGCCGGGCCTTCATCGCGGAGGTGGCTGGGCGCAACCCGGGATCCCGAGGCATGGCGCTGCGCGAGGCATTGGCGCAGATCGAGCAGCTCGACCTGGCCGTCGAGCGGTGGGAAGCGGAGATGGAGCGGATCTCGAAGGACCTCACCGAGGTGGCGGCGCTCGCACGCGAGATCCCCGGCGTCGGCCAAGTCCTCTCAGCGACGATCCTGGGCGAGACAGGCCCGATCACGCGGTTTGGCTCCCCGAAGGCGCTCGGGCGCTTCACGGGGCTCACGCCCTCGGACCGGAGCACGGGCGGGGAGCAGATCCACGGGCCCATGACGCGCGAGGGCAGCCCCCACCTGCGGTGGGCGCTGACGCAAGCCGTCATGCACTGCTGCCTCGCCCGCCACAACCCGCACCTCGCGGTGAAGGAGTGGGTGCAAGCCAAGGCTAAGAAGCTCGGACGCAAGAAGGCGCTGGTCGCGGGGGCACGCAAGCTGGCTGAGGCGATCTGGAGACTCTTCCACTGGGGAGAGGTCTTCGACGTCACCAAGCCCTTCGGCGGCCCCCGATCCACGAACTCCACCGCAGGCGCGGCGCTCGGACTCCAACCGACCTAGCAAGCGCCACGCGCGATCACGCAACCCCAACGAGGATCGAGCAGACATGAGGGAGGGACTCGGATTCCTGGAGAGCGGCAAGCCCGTGCGTTCAACGGTGGCGCGAGCCGAGGAGGCCGTCCGCAAGGGCGTCCTCTCAAACCGAGGATTTGACTGGGACGCCGCTCTCCGGACCTACACCCTGGGACACAGAGCCCGAAGAGATGACTGGCGGACCGTGCTCCCTCCCCCGTGCCTGAAGGAGGTGTAGAGGAACCAAGACGCAGAACCGACCAAAACCGGCAACGCCGCTTGACGACGGGCACCCGTTTAGAGATGAACCCTCGACATTCAGCTTGGGAAGCTGACAAGCGTACGGCATAAGCCGTTGACAGGACAATGGTTACGTCACCTGGATGCGGCACACGTCCCCGCCCGCGTCCCGGTCAGGGTGCACTACTTCGCACGTCCCTGCACCCGACCGGCCCTGGGCACCAGGAGCAGGGCTGGCTGGGGACCAGGCCAGCGTCGCCGTCCCACGCCCGCGCGCCGGGGCCGGCACCGGGTAGTCCGGCGGCATCCCTGCCAGGGACACTCGCCGGGAGAGCACACCCGGGGGGCACGCAGGTTCGGCCGAACGACGAGGCACGGGACGCTCGGAAGGCCCGTGGCGGAAGCCTCCGCGCTTTTGGGAAGCTTGCGCCTCAACGCCTTGACCACCCATAGGTTGCCTCCGCGGCGACGCCTGTAGATGCGCTCGGCCGGAGCACCCCCCCGCCCGCGCGCCGGGGCCGGCGCCGGGGAGTCCGGCGGCGGCCCCCCCTAGGCTCTCGACGGGGGAGCACACACCGGCGGCACGCACCCGAGGTCCTCCCAGCTCCGGCCGCGCCGCTTCGCACCGGGCGCCAGGAGTCCATGGTGGAATCCGGCGGGCTGCCGGACGTGGTGCGCCTTCACTCCTCGTAGTCCCACAGGTTGCGTCCGCCTCGAGCACAGTAGATCCGCTCGGCCGCCGCAAGGAAATCACCTGCCCCGCAAACGCACGATTGCGGCGTAGCCAGCAGGCCCCAACCCGATTGACCTGAGTGCGCGCTCGCACTCCTCCATTAGGCTCTGGTCTGAACACCGCGTGGTGTAAAGCATCTCCAGTAGCCCCGTCAGGTGGCTGCGCTCACTAACATCCACGGGGCTCTCTAAGATCATGGACCCCAGGCGGTGAAGGAAGTGCAGAAGGTTGATGCATGGCGCGCCCAACTCCTTCAGCGCGACCACGACTCGCCAAAGATCGTCCCGCCTGGGGTTTTGTTCACCGAGTCGTAAAACGAGAGCGAGGGCCTTCTCCCGGTTCTGCTTCATCAGGCCAAGGCGCGCGATCACTTCCCCATACGACTGCGTCCCCTCTTGGATCCAATCCGCGTTGAGAACCGTCTCAATGAAGTCGTTCGGATCAATGAGAGAGTGCGCATTCATCGCGATCGCCTGTACAGCATCGACGGAGCTCCTGGCGCGCCTTCTAACCTCGGGAAGGCAAGCCACTCCCTCCGTCCCTAGAGCACCCGCAGCGCGCAGCCAAATCACCAGCAGCGCACCCGAGCTCGAGGCAACTCCAGCACGGATACGCTCGATGGTCGCCGCCGAACTGGCCCCCGCCCTAGCCCGCACCAGCGCGGCGAGCGCCGCGACTTCTTCGTCGGCGTCTTGTAGCGCGAGCCCCAGCTCGCCCTCAACGCGCGTGCTCAGCTGGACTCCTGACCGCTCAACAGATAGGTTTCGCAGCATACTCACTCGACTCGCTCGACTACCATGATGCAAGACATCCACGAGAATCTCCTCCGCGCCTGGAGGCGAATCACCATCCGACCTTATTGAATAGGAAACCGCGGCTGCGGCGGTCTCATAATCGCCCAACTCTACCGCGCGCTTTCCAGCCGCGGTTGCGGCCGCGGCTCTGTCAGAGCTTGGAGCATCGTCCATCACGGCCAAGACCTCTGATGCATCGATAACCCCATCGAGCAACCACTGCCGAATGCAATCGGCGCCCCGGGCACCAGCCGATGCGAGGCCTGTCAAGACAGCTCTCCTGTAGTCCGGCTCCAAACCGGCTATGGACCGATTGACCCAGTTGCAGATCGCATCCCTAGTAAGGTCACTCTTTACTCCGATCAGCACGCCCAAGCGGAGCACGTCAGATCCGTCCAACTCATCAAGGAGCTTTGCATCAACGCGAATCTTCAGCTCCTTTCGAGCGACGGACTCAAGAATCTCCACCCGCTCGAGGCGTCCGCAGGTCTCCAGTTCCCGCTCTATCCAGACCAAGACGGAGGAGGGGGCCGAGGGTGCCTCGAGAATGCACAGCAGCGCCATCGTCGACCTGGACTCGCCCAATGAGGCGGGAGCGCGCTGAAGAAAAACAATCGACTCGTCGTCCATGGGCACGTCGTGCCAAATTGCTCTTGCCAATACGCCCTGCCCCAATCTGAAGAGGGCCCTAGCGATGCCATTCGCCTCCCGATCCTCCCGAACACATCGGACTATCTCCAGCGAAAGCCAGCGGGCAATCTCAGGACCGACCGCGGGCCACTTTGCGTATGAGCGCTCGTCGCAGAGCACCGCATGAGTACCACCGACCAGATCCAGATCCAGCAGAACCTCGAATAGCTCGCTAGAGTTTGTCCCCGCAAGCGCAGCCATCAAGCGGCTCTGCAGCGCACCGATCTCACGGGCCGTTCCCCCCGCCATCCCCAGCGCCTGCTCCCCCTGCATCGCCCCTGACAACCCGTGGGGCAGTCCCGGGTTCGCTGGCACGGCGCAGGGCGGTTCCCCCCCAACAGACCCCGGTCTGATCGAGCGGGAGGAGTTCGCGACGACTGCGACTGCTGCGACGGCAACGCCCACGGCCGCAAGGATCGCCAAACGGAGTCGGTTCGGGCGGACTCGATGTTTCATTCTGGCCATCATAGCCGAGCCATCATAGCCCGGCGAGCCGCACGCGCAGCGCGCCCGCTCGCCTTCCTTCGGAACCCATGGTTGATCCGGAGAGGCTCGACAAATGGCGCTGACGGTCGGAACAGCCTCCTCCGCGGACGGAGCCTGCCATGTCCACAATTGTCCACTGAGGCGGCTCCGCGTAGTTTGACTGTGCCAACCTGTTCACGAGGATCCCCCCAAGGGGAGCTGCAACTTGCTCCACGAACTCCCAAGAACCATACATGGCTGAGGGCTGCCTAGCGGGGCCGATGGCTACTGCACGGCGGAGAATTCGGAACCGGCCGTCCGGATGGCCGTCGCAAACACGGAGGGCCTAGCAGTCTCAACGCCTGCAGTGCCGGCCCCCGACAGGGAGATTCTCGCGTGGG